>CAIXME010001013.1 GCA_903920425.1 uncultured Pirellula sp.
GAGAGCTTTGTTTCAACACCATGAAGGAAAGCAACATCCGTGCCAAACCAAAAATTCGCAGCTGTTCCCGTATCAAGTTCCGCGAATTCCAACTTTACGGGGTTTAACGCCCAATAGCACGACACGGCACGTTATAGAGGGGGGGACGCTTCGGGGAACAGGTTTGTAATCTGGCTGCTTCCGTAGGGGCCGCCGAGCTTTGTTACGGCTCTTTGCTACAGGGCAAAGCAAGACACACAAATCTACGCGCGTGCGAGGAGCACTGAATCCTTTCGGCACGTGTAGGGTTAATGTCCTCGATTTCGTGATGGGTGGTTCACGCGGAGACGCGGAGACGCGGGGAAGAGGTGTGATCGAAAAATGAATTCTTAAAAACTCTGTGTCTTGGTGTCTCTGTGGTGAAAGCACATGATCATTGAGTTTAAGACCTGGTGGATCCCTCGCTCACGCTTCGGGTTCATATCCCCGAGTCCAGGATCGATGACTCACACAGAGACGCGGAGGCACAGAGCAGAATTGAGATCAGAGATGATTTCTGGAATCTCTGTGTCTTCGTGTCTTTGTGGTAAAAATTCTTGTTCATCGCAAGTTAGCACGTTTGGAATCCCTCGCTCACGCTTCGGGTTCATATCCCCGAGCCCAGGATCGATGACTCACACAGAGACGCGGAGGCACAGAGCTGAGTTGAGATCAGAGTTGATTTCTGGAATCTCTGTGTCTTGGTGCGCTGTGAGAAACTGGTTCACTGCATGCCGCTGCGAGGGGCCCGATGCTCCCTCGGGAGCGGCGCCGCATGTGCCGGACTCGCTCCAATCCAATCTACTTTTTGATTTGGAAATCGATTTGGCTTTGGCCGAACTTTCGAGCCTTCATGTCCTCGATCGTCAACCGCATTTGATAATTGCCCGACGCAATTTGTTGAGGCATGTATATCTTGTAAACGATGAAGTAGTCACGTCGATGATTCTGGCAAACATCGGGCTCCATGGGCAAGATCTGATCTGCGATCTTCCGGCCTTGGGAGTCGATAATCTCGTAGCTACCTTGCAATTGCGTTTCAAAGCCATTGCGAACCTTTTCAGCCGCAACATTATCGATCTCGCAATACAGCAACACTTCTTGATCCGCTTGGAATTGCGTCTTTGGAAATTTGGTGATCACGCCATAGCGTTCTACTTCGGTGCAGAACGCTAGCGACTTCACTTCCAGATTGCTCGTTGCTGCGAGCTGATTGGTTGCTTCACGTTGGCTGTTCATGACGAGCGACCAATGCCGAGAACGTACCGGCATCGCATCCGGATTGCTGGCCTCATAGAGCGCTTGCATTTGGTGACTAACGAACGCTTGTTCATTGTCATTCAGTGATTCAATAGGTCGCAGCGCGTCATCCAATCGACGCTGTGCAACATACAACATACGTAGCGTCAACTCTTGGCTAAGCCTCAAGTTTTCGTCGGCGATGGGTGTTTCCGCTAATTGTTTTTCAAGATTCTCGATCGCTTGCGCGTTGCTCTGTCGCCACGAATTCAATTGCCCCTGGGAGGCTATGCTTGGTTGCGAAGCGAGCGCTGGTGCGGGAACAGCATTTGACACCGCTCCTGCTTGAACAACATTGGAGGCTGTAGGAGAACTAGAAACGGCAATCGAACCGGATTCTCCACTCTTTCCTTTTTCTTGAACGGACTTTGCCAAGGCGGTTTCCACGGCCGTCGTGCTTGGACCGGCAGCACTCGCGATTTGCGTGTTTACCGAATCGCTAGGCGCATCCGACATGCGAACCGAAACCGATGAAGGCGATGGCTGCGTGTTATTGTTGTCGGCCAAAGAACCGGTGCTGGATGGGGTAATTTTGGTATCGGCTTCGTCAGTTATCTTGCTCGATATTTGCGCATCCGAAAGCGAACGCGACTCTCGATGCGATGGTTCGCCAGCGGAGCTCGCCAGCTTGACCGCATCGGCATCCTGGTTGGAATCGCTGTACTTTTGTTTCACCGCCTCGAACTGCAGCTTGAGCTTGTCACGATATTGCGGCGGGAGCGAGGCCAACGCCCCATCCAAATCCAAATCGGTTTCTTTTGTGCTTAGAACAGGATCGGACTTTGGTAACTCTTGTTTAGTATTCTCGCTTGCATTCGACGCAGCGTCTGGCTTGGTCTCATTTTTTGCAATGGCAGGTTTTTCGTAGCGAGACTGCGGAACCTCTGCATTTCGTCCCTGTTTCGCCTTTGGGTCGACAAAGCGAGGCCTGGGCACACGGCTTTGTGGCTGATTTGGAAACGACCAGTCATCCTCTTCGTCGGTAACGAAACCCGCGAGTTCGTCGTCACGACCGCGAATCCGAACTCCTTGGCAGCCCACAAGGCTTGTTGCGAGAACGATCGCGATTGCTGCGATACCTGCATACCGCTTGCGATCGCCAAGAGTCAAGCACCTTACGGAACAATGAGCCGCAACTGGTTTGAGCGACATATCAGAACTCGCTTTGTGGTGGGTTACTTTGTTGCTGCAGAAAACGCTTCAGCGAGGGGAATGGAGTCGCCGTCGACATCAAGCACTTCGTAAGCAAGCGACATGTAGTCCTCGGCACCATGACTATTAGGAGCATAAGCGAAAATCGACTGCCCAAAACTTGGAGCTTCCGCGAGGCGAATGTTACGTCGCACTTTCGTTTGAAAGAATTTAGCCTTCGCCCATACGGGACTTTGAGCCGTGCTAACTTTCAGGAACTCTTCGACGTCTCGGCTAACTTCGGCAGCTAAACGTGTTCCGGACTCGTACATGCAAAGCACAATCCCCTCCAATCGCAATTGCGGGTTCAAACGCTTGGCAACCAATTCGATGGTTCGCAACAGCTTGCTCAATCCGTGAAGTGCAAGAAAATGCGGTTGTAACGGCAGGAACACCTCGTCCACCGCGGTTAACGCATTGAGGGTCAGCACTCCCAACGAAGGAGGGCAATCCAGGATCATGAAATCGAAATCGGATTGATCCATTTCGATCCGGTCTTTGAGGATCACTTCGCGTCCAACTTCTCCAGCCAATTCCATTTCGGCGGCTGCAAGATCGAGGCTTGCAGGGACAATTGCTAGATTGGGCTGAATCCAACGTCGCACATCTTGCAGCTGCGCATCACCACAGAGCAAATCGTAGATGCTGACTTCGTTTTCTGAGAGGGTTAATCCGAGATGCAGGGACGCGTGGGCTTGCGGATCCAGGTCCAACAAGCAAACTTTTTGGCCGCATTGAGCTAATCCAGCCGCCAAGTTGACGGCAGTAGTCGTTTTCCCAACGCCACCTTTTTGGTTGATGACCGCGATTTTTCGCATCGTACTGGAGCCTTCGGTATGGAGTTTGTGTGGAGTTCGTCGCCTGGCCAGAATTCGAAACTTCTTGAGCTTCTACCTGGCAGTCGGCATTGGACAGTAGCAAACAGACGCCAGATAAATCCAGGGCAATCATCCTGGGCCGTTGACAATTCCAATAATTCGAACATCCTTTTGATCACCAAGTTCGATTTCGCCCCCCGCTCCGTCCCTTTGAGAAAGTGTTGATTCGTGAGAAAGTTTTTAATCGCTGGCAATTGGAAGATGAATCTCCTACGAGACTCCTCGGTTGCATTAGTACATCAACTCATGGATCAAATGCAAGAA
>CAIXME010001014.1 GCA_903920425.1 uncultured Pirellula sp.
CAATTTCGTCAGCGGACAGTTCCTCAAAATATGCCAAGCAGAATACAGCAGCTTGCCGAGAGGGAAGCTCAGCCACGATCGTTCTCAATCGAAGATCTTCATCGCGCTGAACGACTTGTTCCAGCGGCCCCTGCGATCGATCAACGACGAGAGATGAATCCAGCTCCAAATGGTTTTTCCTGCGCCGTAATGCATCCAAGGCTCGGAATGTGACCAAACGGAATAGGAATGCCTTTGGACTTTGGACCCTACCCGACGCGAAAAACTTATACGCTTCGATAAAGACCTCTTGGAGTACGTCCTCGCAGTCCTGAGTATGCCCCAGGATTCGCCAAGCAGCTTGATAAGCTGATGGTCCGTGCTCGTTTACGATCTCTTGCCAGTTCTTCACATCTGTTCCCGAGTTTTGGTTAACTTCTCGCTCTACAATTAAGTCGATGCGAATCGGCCGAAAATTTCCCCAAATCCGAAATATCTGTGTCGCTGTGTAGTCTTCACGAAATTGATCAAAGACTACCTGGCAGTCTTCTGGCCGAATTGGAATGGCGTTCCGACTCCGATGCGATTTGCGAAGGCGTCGCTGGTTTGGAGGCTGTGCTATCCCAATTCATCGATCAGGCGAGAACAACCGATCGAGCTTTTCTTATCGAGCGTTTTGTTTCGATGACGTCGGTAAAACCAGTTATGAACCTTGGCATTGCCGCAAGTAACCGCGAAAATCACACTGCTGGATGTTGGGCGACGATTCCATTATGCGAAAATTCATTATGGATGAGAGCTCGCGAATTGCGTGTTCCATAAAGCTCTGCCATCCTAAGAAGCTCCTTGCGATCAATGGGTTTGGTCGTATAGTCATCGCAACCTGCATCGATGCATTTTTGCCGATCGCTTTCCATCGCATTTGCTGTTAATGCGATGATGGGCTGTCTACATCCAGAACTGCGTAAACGACGAGTTGCTTCATATCCATCCATCTCTGGCATCTGCATATCCATTAAAATCAAATCGAATCTTTGTTGATCCTCGATGACTTGATCAACGGCAATCAGACCATTTTCCGCGATAGTGATCTCAGCTCCTGCCTTTTTGAGGTGAAATGAAATCAACCGTTGATTGTCTGGACCATCTTCAACGAGCAGAATCTTTATCCCGAAAAGCGATAGTGGATTCGATTCAATGCTTTCACCGCTTGTTTTCCCTTCCGCTTTACTCTCGGACGGCAACGAGGTTTTGTTCGCGTCGAAAAGTTCAACTTGAGTCATGTCACCTGTCGCTACAGTTACCGTGAATGTGCTACCTTGTCCAATTTCTGACGATACTTGGATGCTGCCTCCAAGCATTTGCGCGAGGGTATTGGAAATTCTGAGTCCAAGACCAGTGCCACCGAATTTTCTTGTGGTCGAACCGTCCGCCTGCGAAAACGATCCGAACTTCCTAATGATTGCACATTGCTCTTCTGACATCCCAATACCGGTATCGACGACAGAGAATTGAATCAGTCTCGCTTCTGGATCGTATTTGACGATCACCTTTACGGAGCCAACCTCGGTAAACTTAACCGCATTGCCGACAAGGTTCAAAAGAATCTGACGCAATCGAGTCGGATCGGTTTTGATTGAACTTGGAATAAGTGTTTCGAACTGAAGCTGAATTGAGATGCCTTTCCCGTTTGCTTGAGTTTGCAATAGGGAATTCACTTCTTCGACAATTCTTTTGGGTGACGTGTCGATTGCCTCTACTGTCATCTTCCCTGCTTCGATCTTGGACATATCAAGGATGTCATTGATGATTGTCAAAAGATGATTTGCATTAGATCGAATTGTTTGAATCGCTTGGGTGGTCTGCAAGGCGTCTTTCGAGAAATCGCTTTCGAGCAGATCTGAAAAACCCAATATTGCAGTCATCGGAGTTCGAATCTCATGACTCATGTTTGCCAAGAACTCAGATTTACTATTGTTGGATGATTCTGCTATTTCCCGGGCCTCCTGCAGTTCGCGTGTTCTAACTGCGACGATTTTCTCGAGTTCAAAAGCACGATTAATCAGCGCTTCCTTGCTTTCTCGCTCAAGTCTATTTGCTGAAAAAACTGAGCGAAACCCTGATAGCCCACTACAGAATTTCAATGTAGATACATTCAGCAAAATCAACATCACGGCAAGCAGACGATAGGCTGGCCAAACGAAGCTCAAGATCGACATTGCGTAGCCGCAAAGGGCACAAAGAAGAAACATCATCGCAAGTTCAAACAGCTTTTTATTTCGATCCCGTGGCTCTTCTCCAAAGTATGAGTGCATCCAAAAAACGAAGATACGCAGGTACAAACCGATGGTGCAGCAAGAGAGTACGACAAGGGCTGCGACCCATGGCCAGTCTGTTGCACCAGACTGATCGACCATGCAGTGTGTGCGTGGCATGTAAAAGCCACCACCCGTAAAGAAATCGAGCCATGGCATGCCTGTCTCTGATGGCCCGACTGTTGCAATACCTCCATGCGAATCGCTAGATAGAGAGCCCGATCGATCGTTGTTCGTACCGCAATACGTTTCCTCGGACTGAAAAAAGAACATATAATCTACTCTCCATTTGCCGCAAATAGTTTTGGTAATGTAGCTCAGAGAAGAAGCATTTGGATATCTTTTAGAGGATCCGCCTCTTTTGCGTTAAATTGCACGAGGTAGCGGAATCGCAGTGCCAAAGGATAGGGTGATTACGTCAACTTTATTGTGATTTCACAGAAAGCGACGTTTGGTTATCGCTCCACTTCCAGACGACTTACAACCACTACAATCCGCAAAAGAGCCGCATACAGAGAAAGTTATCTGACGTTCAGGGTCTACCTGGCCAGCACCATCGTCACGCGCGGCAGTCGGGGCGTGAAAAACGCCATCGCCGCGTGTGCACCTTGAGCGATCTGCTTCCCTCTTCGCATCTTCAGGACAGTGGGATGAAAGCACCTTAATTGGAACGCCACCAATCCATCGGCGATCAAATTCTGCATGACCCTGGGAAGATAACTTCGAGGTATCTGCGTTGCTGTGTCAATCTTGTCAGCCGACTATGGCGTTGCGCCACAGGCGGCTCGGGCGGCTAGAAAAGTAAATGCTCTATGAGCGTATTCGGTGGTCTGCTTGAGCATAGTCTTTCCTG
>CAIXME010001015.1 GCA_903920425.1 uncultured Pirellula sp.
ATTTCACCGAACGAACAACTTAGGCCTCGCGCGCACGCGGGAGGCCCAAACCTCATCGCGTCATTTAAAAATGACATCATAGGCCAAACCCCGACTTCGTTCGCGTCTTCCACCAAGGTAAGGCCTGGTGATGAGGTATCTGCGTATGCCGGGGTCACTACACTCTATCATGGTAACCAGCAATATAGCGTTACCGCTTTAAGCGACTCCAGCGGCAACGTAAGCGAGCGCTACGCCTACACAGCCTACGGTCAGCCAACATTCCTCAACGCATCAGGGACTATACAAACCAGTTCTGTAGCCAATAACCGATATAACTACACGGGACGTGAGTGGGACTCAACACTTGGCCTGCATCATTTCAGGGCCAGATGGATGAGCGGGTTGTCGGGAAGGTTTCTAACCAGAGACCCTATCGGGTATGAGGGAGGGAGGAATATCTACGAATGGGTCGTAGGTAGATCGCTTTTAAAGTTAGATCCGTATGGATTGGAGCCACTGAAACCAAGCGATCCGCCCGAAGGTGCTCCTGATCAGAGTTGTGCAAATTTCATTGATGATTTACGAAGACGGGCCCCTGAGGATTGGCCAGACCCAACGCAAGCTCGACGGGGGGTAAACGTATTCTGTGGCGCCTGCGGCGGTCTAGATGGTTTATCATGGCGTGTTACAACTCCTAGTAAAGAAACTCGATGCGTGATTTGTTTTCGGCAAGATATGCTGTTGAGCAAGCAAGCATGGGAGGCACTGCTAACGCATGAATTGGTTCATTGTAACCAGTTCAAATGCAACTATGGACAGGGCACGAAAGGTCCTGGTGGAGGTTGGTCCAAACCACCCCATAGTTACCCTCCAACTTTCATTCCAGAGCCATTGCCGAAAGGTGCAGTTCCCACCTGTGGCGATTGTCAAAAATACGAAGATGGAGCCTACGCGAAACAATGCAAACTGTTGTTTCCTTACCCAAAGGACCAGAAGGACCCAACTTACAAAGACTTGCATGACAAATATCTTGCCTGCAAGAAAAAAGGTTCGTGCTATAGTTGCAAGAAGCCGTGTGAAAATGACAAAACCTTCATAGATGACTGCATTGACTCAGGATATGATTTTTGGAAAAAACTCTAGTAAAAATCTCGCTGCGAAACCTGCTGTGTCTGCATTTGCTAGTAGGTGCGTATTTGTGTTTGGCAATGAATTTTCGTAGCGACAAAGCCGCCGTAGACAAAATGCGGGAAATTGCCTTACGGAGTAATCATCGCCTGTACGTCTCTATGAATGAACCTACTTGGATTGAGTGGGGTTTTTTTAGTCGCTCGAGAGTACACTCTTTTAAATTATGCGGGGTGGAAGGTTCTGGTCTCTGCGATGACATTTTTGCAATCCTTATGTCTGTTCCGTGTGTTGAAGAGATTGACCTGCAAAGCATCCGCGTTTCGACAAAAATTGTGTTGCCAGCTACAACTGTGTTGCTGTCGGTATCGGATGTGCCAACTACGAGCCTTGTCGATTCTTTCGACATGCTATCGGCATTGAGGGAAGTGCGTCTCACTTCGGACTATCGCCAACCAATTGTCGACGGCAAACAGCTTTCATGTTTACCCTCTCTCGAACGACTCTATGCTAGAGGTTTTGTAATTGCGGAAGGCTGGGTCGAATCAGTAGTAGGCGTACGCTCGCTAAAAAACCTTGATCTTTGCGATTGTCAAATTCAATCACTCAATGAATCGCAAATTGCGACGAACAGTAACCTTGAGATACTTTCACTGCATACAATACACACAACTTCCAATAGTAAAGTTGTTTTGGCACCATTTCTATCCTGGAGTAAGCTTCGTGAACTTAGTTTATGCTACTCGCTTGACGATACAGTCGATCCACGTAATACATCATTGATGGAACTGGATGAGATGCTAGTTAAGTTGACAAATAAATTGGAACTTGTCCAACTAACCTTATCTCCAGAAGAGTGCACCGCGTGCCAAAATATTGGGAATTGAGTAAGCGTACACAACGTTCATTCAGATCTTCCGCTTGTGAAAGAGAAGGAAAAGGGGTCAGGTTGCGTCGGCGTAAGCCGGAGAAAGGTAGCGACTGAAAGAGTCGTACGAGGTAAGACCTATCCAGTCGCCTTGGCCTCGAGTGATGCGTTGTGCCGGGCAACTTGTACATCGAAGCGTTCACGGTGGTACAACCGGGCTGTGTATTGAACTCCGAAAAAATCTCTTTGCGGTGGCCGACCTTGTCCTGACATGGGTAAGGCAACAATTATGACGAACGTTAATGGCAAGTCCGACATGACCCTCACGGAGTCCGAGACCACCACGTTTGGTCAGGCCCTGTTTACTGTTTTCGCAGTGCCATCCGATAAAGGCGTGGCGACATCGTTGCATCCAACGGATAGAAAAAGCAATCGGGGGGCATGTCTCTTAATCGCGATTAACAAGAACCTGTACTGACACGATATACGGCACAACGGTTGCGTCCA
>CAIXME010001016.1 GCA_903920425.1 uncultured Pirellula sp.
AGCCCGTGTAGAAAAAGTGACGCGTAACGCTCCGATAAAACTGGGGCTTGATGCCGTTGCTGGTCCAGGAATTCAACGGCTGGCTGAATGTTTGGCCGAGGGAGGAAAGATCGTTAACTACGGCATGCTCTCAGGTGAAGCGTGTCGTTTGGATCCGGAGCAAACAATCTTCCGAGGCATCACCTTGGTTGGTTTCTGGTTGTCGAAAATGCTGAACCGACTCTCACTGCAGGAGCGGCGGACATTGTTCGATTCGCTTGCCCAATGGATGACCGAGGGGAAGCTCAAAATCGAAGTTGATTCCGAATATTCATTCTCGAATATTGCCGACGCCATCCGTCATGCAGAACAACCCAACCGCCAGGGGAAGATCATCGTTCGAGTAGATGGAACCGATTTCGGAACGCGTTGTGGTTGATAGAGCGATGACGACAAAACCACCTTTGCCAGCCGAACTCGATACTCTTCGTAATGATGGAGTTCGACCGGCTTTTCAAGAGAGCCCAATTGGCGTACCGGTGCAAGTAGCGCAGGGTATCTACTGGATTCGGCTACCATTGGAGGGCATGGTCGACCACGTTAATGTCTATGCTTTAGAAGACGATGATGGCTGGGTGCTCGTGGACACCGGAACCAATTCGGATGCATGTCGCAGTGCCATATCAGACGCTTTTCAGTATGCCCCCTTTTCCGATCGTCCTATCACGAAAGTCATCGTCACGCATTATCACCATGATCATATAGG
Source organism: uncultured Pirellula sp. (assembly GCA_903920425.1). Taxonomy (GTDB): domain Bacteria; phylum Planctomycetota; class Planctomycetia; order Pirellulales; family Pirellulaceae; genus JBKCUI01. The sequence continues at coordinate 746 of CAIXME010001016.1, forward strand.
TCTGGCAGGATGGCTCGTCGATCAAGGAGCTTCGCTGTTTGCCACGCAGGTATGTTGGCTGTGTGCGAGGATGCTGCAGCTCGACAGTAGAGAACGGCCATGCAAAGAAGAGATTCGATTTGTCGAGCGAGCGGGCATGAATGGCGTTGAACTGGCGGCCTTTCTAAGACGACCGCCAAGCAATTACGCGAACGCCGTTTCTACCATCCCCTATGCATACCATCGCATCGAGCAGGACCAAACGTTGAGGATTGGCGATCGAACATGGATGGTGCACATTGGACATGGACATGCGGAACATCATGCAACGCTTTGGTCCGACGACGGAATCGCAATCAGCGGCGATCAATTCTTGGCAGGAACCGCTTCTAACATTAGCGTGCACCCGAGTGAACCGCACGTCGATCTAGTCAAAAAGTGGCTTGAAAGCTGCGAACGATTCATGAAACTAGCCGATTCGGAAACACTTTGCTTGCCAGGCCACAATTTACCCTATCGTGGCATCCCAGCTCGTTGTGCACAATTGATTTCAAGCCAACAATCCGTATTGTTGCGACTGCTCGATCTCTTGGATAAGCCAAAGACAGCGATCGAATGTTTGAACACCCTCTATCGTCGAACGTTGGCTCCCAAGGAACGTGAAACACTGATTGCGGAAGCAGTGGGGTTTCTCAATCATTTGCAAGTGCAAGGACTCATCCAAAGCGAACTGCTGGGTGACAAAGTCACACTTTGGCGAAAGCCCCCTGTAACTCGAACGCCTCTCGGTAAGAAGTAAGCATGAACA
>CAIXME010001017.1 GCA_903920425.1 uncultured Pirellula sp.
ATGGCTGGCTCAAGACTGGAAGTGCACGGTGCTGCGCGCCGCGATGGGTGTCGGACCACAAGGTAGCTATCTGGATCGCCCCGATTGGTCGAAAAATCTCGTTCGAACCGTCGTTGATGCCGCTATCGCCAACGATATCTACGTCATTATCGATTGGCATGATCACTCGGCACACGAACGTACAAACGAAGCAATCGCCTTCTTCACCGAGATGGCAAAGCAATACGGCAGCTACCCCAATGTGATCTATGAAATCTACAACGAACCGGTCGATGCAGACTGGGCAACCGTCAAGCAATACTCCAGCAAGGTCATCGCCGCCATTCGAGAGGTCGACCCGGATAACGTTATCCTCGTAGGTAGCCCACACTGGGATCAAGATATTCACCTGGCCGCAGACGACCCAATCGCAAACGTTACGAATGTAATGTACACACTGCATTTCTACGCAGACACGCACAGACAATGGCTACGCGATCGCGGAGACTACGCTCTGAAAAAGGGCCTGCCTCTCTTTGTATCTGAATACGGAGGCTGTGCTGCCGATGGCGGTGGCGTTTTAAATAAAGAAGAATGGAACGCATGGATCGACTGGACCGAAAAGCATCAAATCAGCTCAGTAACTTGGTCGATTTCGTCCAAGGATGAAACCTGCTCGATGCTACCAGAAGGTGCTGATGCCAACGGCAATTGGCCACCAGAATCGCTGAAACCCTCCGGTGCATACACACGCGATCTATTGCGACGATTGAACCGCGACGCAAACGACTAGGCATCGGCACATGGTCGCCTTTCGCTCCGCGAAAGTTGCGTTTGCGTTACCGCACTTTCGGCGGAGCGAAAGGCGACCAATCGCTTACACGTCCAGCAAGCGATCCGCTGCTGGTCCTTCTGTTACTACTACTTGCTTGGCCGCTCGCACACCCACTAGCCAGAACAGTGCTGGGTGGACAAAGAAGTCCAGTAACGTCGAGCTGATGACGCCACCCAGGATAACCGTCGCAACAGGATAGAGGATCTCTTTCCCTGGTTGTCCTGCAGCCAACACCAACGGGACCAACCCGATACCTGCCGTCAACGCCGTCATCAATACCGGTGCCAAACGTTCAAGGCCTGCTCTCACGATCATATCGTGAGTCCAACCTTCACCTTCATACTTAACTAAGTGCAAATAATGCTGCAGCAGCAAGATGCCGTTTCTTGATGCGATACCACCCAACGAGATAAACCCAACCATACTAGCGATCGTGAGGTTTTGGCCAGTTAGGACCAACGCAGCAACCGACCCAATGAAAGCCATGGGTATTGCAGCCATGACTTGCAACGACAGATTGATGGATCGAAACATCGTATACAGGGTGAACAGTATTCCAATCAACGCGATCAGAAACATCCCAAGGATCAACCGAGACGCACTGCGTTGGCTTTCATACTGACCGCTAAATTCAAAGTAGTAGCCTTGAGGCAAACCTTCGCTCACCTTTTTCAATTTGGATTGAATCTCTTCCACCACTTCCACCAACCCCCGACCACCCACATTGCACTGCACAACAATCCGCCGACGGAGCTGCTCTCGCTGGATGGTGTTCGGACCTTGCGAAGGATAAATTCGAGCGAGTGACTCGAGCGGAACCTTGCCCCCGCTGGGCAATTCGACAGGTAGTCTTCGCAACACTTCTAGATCCTGCCTCGCATTCTCTTTGAGACGCACCACCACATCAAAGGTGCGTTGCCCTTGCATCACTTCCGTAACCACTTGGCCGTTCATGGCCGTTTCAATCCACTCATTGAGTCGATCGACCGTGAGCCCTGCGGCTAGCAGTTTGTCGCGATCGTATTCAATTTTTTGTTGCGGAATGAGCGTTTGCTGCTCTACCAGCAGATCGCGAATGCCGCGAATATCTTGGATAGCGGATTTGGTTTCGGCGGCTTTGTTCCTGAGGATGTCGAGATCGTCGCCGTAGAGCTTGATTCCAATCTGTGCCTTCACGCCAGAAAGCATGTGCGAAATGAGGTGGGAAATCGGCTGTTCAACAGCGAACACGATTCCGGGTACATTCTGCAAATCATCGCGGATACGATCCAGCTGCTGAGCGCGCGAGCGAACGGAATTTGGATTCAAATCGATGATGTACTCGCTAGCGCTGACCGGCTCGGCGTGCTCGTCCAGCTCTGCACGGCCTGTGCGTCGTACAAAATTGTCCACATCCGGATTAGCGACCAAAAGCGATTCCACGTTGCGATTGATTTCCACGCACGTTTTCAACGAAGTGCCAGGGGGCAAAAGCACGTTCAGTTGGATTGCACCTTCATTAAACGGAGGCAGGAAATCGCGGTCCAATCGTGCGACGGCGATTCCTCCGATAATGACCATAATCAAAACGATCGCCAAGTTCGCGACCGGGAATCGCAAACTAAAGCGAATAACCATGCTTGCTACTCCTTTGAGTAGTCGCAGCACGATGCCATCTTTTGCATGGGCGACGGCTCGCGAGCTTGGCAACATCCAGTAGGACAGGATCGGCGTGACTGTCAGCGACACGACCAACGACGCTAGAATCGAAACGATGTACGCGACGCCTAGGGGCGCAAAGAGTCGTCCCTCCATCCCCGGTAAAGCAAATAATGGAACGAACACGATGCATACGATGATCGTGCTATAGATGATCGAACTGCGAACTTCTAGACTAGCTAGGTAAACGACTTGCAACGTCGATTTTGGCACCGCGGCGGAGGCGTTTTCTTTCAGCCGTCGAAAGATATTCTCAACGTCGACAATGGCATCGTCGACCAACTCGCCAATTGCGACCGCGAGTCCGCCTAACGTCATCGTATTGATGGACAGACCAAACGCGTAAAAGACGAGAACCGTGGCTAATAGCGAAAGAGGAATGGCCGTCAATGAAATGAATGTAGTTCGAAAGTTCATCAAGAACAGGAATAGAATCACGACGACCAGAATGCCACCATCGCGAAGCGCCTCCAACACATTCTCGATAGCTCGGTCGATGAAATGCTCTTGGGCGTAGAGGGGTGTAATTCGAATCCCCTTTGCTAATGATGGTTGTATCTCTTCGATAGTCTTGCGAATAGCATGACTAATTCCTCGCGTGTCGGCACCGGGTTGTTTGCTGACGGTCAAGACAACAGCGTTCCCACCTCGAAAGGTGTCATTCGATTCGCGAACAAAGGCAGATGCATCTCCACGCTTGGTTTGGAACCCTTCCACCACATCCGCCACCATGGACAAGGCTACGGGCCGCCCATCATGAACGGCGACTGGGATTTTTTTGATGTCCTCAATGGATTGAAGCCGTCCTATTGCACGAACCAAGAGTTCGTTCGGGCCAAGCTGGTCGAGGTATCCTCCCGTTGCATTGTTATTACTTGCTTGTACAGCAGTCCGCACGTCGTCGATGCCGATACCAAACTTGATCAAGGCGTTCTGATCGAGTTGTACTTGAAACTGCTTGCGTCCCCCGCCCATTGCGAAGACTTGAGCAACACCTGGTATGGAGAGCAGCCGTTGACGCACGATCCAATCGGCCTGCGTCCTTAATTCAATGGGATCGATGGATTGGTTGGATGCATCGGCATCGTGCCACATCCCGAGCACCATGATTTGCCCCATGATCGAAGCGATCGGAGCCAATTGAGGCTTGATCCCGGCGGGCAATCGATCGCCGACGATTGCCAATCGCTCGGTAACCACTTGCCTAGCCCGATACATGTCGGTTCCGAAATCGAACTCGACGTACACGATCGACATCCCCACAGCAGATGTGCTACGAACTGCTTGCACCCCTGACGCACCGTTGATTGCGGTTTCGATAGGGAATGTCACGCGCGATTCGACTTCTTCGGGAGCCAAACCACCCGATTCGCTCATGATCACGACACGCGGCCGGTCTAGATCGGGAAAGACATCAACGGGCAGATTCAGTGCAACCCAGGCCCCCCAAGCGGACAAGCAAATCGCGATGGCGATCACCGGAAGACGTTGTTGCAGCGAGAACCTGAGGATTGCATTGAGCATAGGTTTCGAACCTTGTAATTAGATTAGACGGAAACCTACGAAATCAGTGCGAATGACCCGCGTGTGGATCCACAGCTCCTCCGGATTTGTTTTTCAGTGCCATCTGCATTTGATGAGCACCTCGCAGTGCGACAACGTCACCAGGATAGATCGAGCCATCGTTTTCGATCACGACCGAAGTTTGATCGCGATACATTTCGTGGACTGCCACCTGCTCAAAGTGATCGCCGTTTTGTTGAAACACAAAGCAATCCAAACCTTCTTTAGTAACGGCATCCACGGGCAACACGATTTGATCTGCCCATGTTTCTACCGGGATCAACAATTGCATACGTTGTCCGGTCCGATATCGCCAGGTAGCAAAGCGTTGTCCAGATGCTTTGCGACTATCTTGGAGCAACTCATTGGGCAACTCGATAAAGAACTTGAGGGTCCGCCGTTGTGGATCGATCTCATTGTCGACCCATCCAAAATTCAGATTTTGCAATCTTGTAGGTACGCCACCTTCTTCGAGAACGGCAGCAACTTTGCTGTCCGATTGCTTCGCTTTGGCAACCAAGTGCGATTCGCTTTCGAATGCCTGCCCCTCCAATAGCAAGTGATCGTAATCGGCAAGCGTGCAAAGCAATTGACCAGCGTTGACCACTTGACCTTTCTGAACGAGAAGCTCTTGCAGAACGAGTACCGGCGTTACGGTGCTGATCGGCGTCTCTTCGTCTGACGCAGCAGGGACACCGGCTCTCATGCTCACCAAGTAAGTTAGCCGCCTACCGCCGCTCAGCTGGATTTCGTCTTCGTGTTCGTGATCATCTGGACTTGGGGCAACGATTCGCATCTCGGTGAGCAATCGCTTTGTCGATTCGATCGTATTGATTTGCGATTCGGAGAGTCCGTGCAATCGCAAGGCTTCACGTTGTGATCGCAGGAGGGCTTGAATTTTGTCTCGCGAGTATTGCCGTTCCAACAACGATTTATTGGAGAGCGCTCCGGTGTCCGAAAGTTGTTCGAGACGATCGATCTCTTTGTTTTCGATCGCAAGATCACCGAGGGCCTGAAGATACTCTCGTTGTGCTGTAACTAAATCCTCGTGCGTTAGTCGCATCTCCAGGATCAGTTCGCCGGGCTCAATCGCTTCACCTGCTACCGCATGCACGTGAGTCACGATCCCTGTCATCGGAGCACTGACAGGCAGACGTGTTCGCCCGGGGCGATCGACCACTATTGCTGGGACCGTGATCGATTTCTGGAATGTCGTTAGTTCAATCGGCTTCAAAAACTCTTCGGTTAGTCCGATGTTCTTCATCGCTGACGGGGTCAGCTCAATCGACTTGGAGTCGCTGTGCGCATCATGATCGTGCTCGTCGTGGCTATCTTCTTTTGTTGCGGCAGAAACGCTGTGCCCCGCTTCGTCATGAGGATGATCGTGTCCGTGATCATGAGCATCCTGATGGGAATCGATCGTGCTCTTTTGAGAGCGAAAAGGCTTTAGGATGGAACTAGC
>CAIXME010001018.1 GCA_903920425.1 uncultured Pirellula sp.
CCGCCAAGGAGAAGAGCAATGGGTAACGCAACGTACAGTACACTCATGATTTGAAAGTTGGTTTTGCAGGAGGAGGTTAATCAACTGATCTAGGAATTACTGTCGACTCTTTTGGAACGATTTCGTGGTGATCGCCATGGTTAGCACGGTGACACCGCTGATCGGCATCAGGATAGCGGCTATCAACGGGTGGATCCAACCACACACGGCTAGGCCGATAGTGAACGTGTTGTATAGCAGCGATGCAGCAAAACAGCGTTGAATACCGCGAACGACGTTCGATGACGATCGTATCAATTGGACAACCGAGGAAAGTCGTTGATTGGCCAAGAATATCGGTGCTGCATACAGTGCTTGTTCGCTCCCACCGCGAATGGCGATGCCTACGTCGGCGAGTGCCATGGCGGCAGCATCGTTGACGCCGTCACCGACCATGACACATGATCCATGTTGTTCTGCTTTGCTCTGGCGAATCATCTCTAGTTTTTGTTCGGGTAGTTGGTTACCAAGTGCACAGAAAACGGCAATCGACTCACGTCGCAAATCCTGCGCCAAAGTGTCCACGATCTCTTGCCTGTCTCCTGACAGGATACCGATCCGCCAACCTTCGGCGGAGATATCGCGAAGTGTTTGGACTGCGTCGTTGCGGAGAGAATCGCCTATTCCCAAGATGCCTGTCACCACGCCATCGATGGCCACCCATACGGCCGTTCTACCATGTGCTAAGATGTCGGCTTGATATCGCATCCATTTTGGGTCGATCTCGATGGAGTTTTCGGACATCCACGCTTCATTGCCTACGCATACGAAACGCTCCGTGACCCGTCCTCGCAACCCCATTCCATTGACTTGTTCGATTTCGGAGATCTGTTCTTGCGTTTGGTATGCATCTTGGCTGATCGCGCTTGGCGTTGGCAGTTGTTCCCTTGCGAAGTCCTGCACAGCGATTGCGATGGGGTGGTGGATTTGACGTTCCAGTTCTGCCGCATAGGCCAGTGACGGGGTGTCCCCGTACCAATCCAAGACGGTCATTCGGCCGTAAGTGAGTGTCCCCGTCTTATCCAACCATATCGTGCCTGGCTGTGCTAGTTTCTCGAGGCAATTCCCATCACGAATCCATATCTGCTCTTTGGCAGCCCGACCAATGGCGACGGTTAGGACCAAAGGGGCTGCGAGAGCGAGTGCACACGGGCAAGCAATCGTCAGCAAAGCCATCGTGTGTTGGGTCGCAATGGAGAATCCAGCCGCGATCGACCAGCCTACCCAAGTGCCGACGGAGAGGCAAAGTACTGCGATGACGAACCATCGGCTGACTCTGTCCGCTGATTGGATCCAGGGAGTGCGATGTGTGGTCGCTTGTCGTACTACCTCCATCAGTTTGCCCACGCGGCTATCCTCGCCGACGGCGGTTACCAATAGGAGCAGCGGCGAGGTCAAGTTGGTCGTACCACCCACTACGGCGTCTCCATCTTGAATCTGCACAGGTGTGCTTTCGCCGTTCACCAGCGACATGTCGATTGTTGTGATCGTACCGACGGTGTTTGATACAGCAAATCCATCAGCGGGAACCGTCTCGCTGGGTTGTACGAGTACTTTGTCTCCCTTGCGCAAACGATTGGCCGGGATTGTTTTATGAGTTCCATCAAGTTCGACGCGGGTCGCGACGACCGAGTTCATTCGCAACAGTTGGCCAACCCAACTGCTAGCACGGTATTGGGCACGAAATTGGATGTAGCGTCCAATTCGCAGTAACAGGATCAGGGATGCGAGCGAATCAAAGTAGACTTGTCCCGCCCCGCTCACAGCCCCAGCCAGGGTGCCAAGGGTACCGATGAGAAGCGAGAAAGCGACAGGAATGTCGATGTGCGGTGTGCGTGTTTGGATCGCTTGCCAAGCGGTTTGGAAAAAGATGCGGCCTGGGAAGCAAACAGCCATCACGGCTAGGACGGTGCCTACCCAGCGAAGGAAATACTCGTGAGCTCGTGTCATGCCGGTCGCTTCACCGGCGTAAAGCGCGACGCCTATCCACATCGCGTTGGCTGCAAAAAACGCTGCTAACGCAATTCCCATCCAATGCGATCGCTGTTGCTGGAGAAACATGCGGTCGTCATGTTCATCCGACACCCAAGGGGTCAAAGAATAACCCAACGTGGATAGCTTGCGGGAGACATGAGCTGGGCTGGTCACGGTCGGATCGTAGATCAGTTCTACAGACTGATCACTCATGCGCACTTGCGCACTTTCTAATCCTTTAATGGTAGGCTGTATCCTCTCGATCAGCCATGAACACGCTGCGCAGTGCAATCCATCCACGGAGAGCCGGACGGAGCACAAGCCATTGTTCAACGGATTGACTTGAACGCCCGCAGCATCCAGATCATCGAGAATCGCTCCTTTATTGAGGGAAGCTTGGCTCGGCGTGGGGAGGGAGTTACCTCGCAGTGCGTAGAAATCCTCCAAGCCCAACTCATGGATCATCGCATAAGCGCCCATGCATCCATGGCAACAAAATACACGCGTCTCAACCGTTCGCGTATAGGTCGGAAGGCCGCAATGCGCGCATGCTCTCAAAACAGGCTTTTGGATCTCAACGGGGCGATCAAGGGTTTCTTGCATGAAGAACTCCAATCGAATGGGAGGGGATGGCCAGCCCCTCCTTGGTTTCTTTCGACGCGAAATGGGAGCCGGACGAATGGTCGTTAGGATTTAATGTATTGCCCATAGCTGGTCCGACGCAGCACGGCAGGTCAGCGTTCATCGCATCACGGATCGATTCGAGTGCCGAGCGATTCGTTGTTGGGTTGGCAATGGTCCTGACATCCACTTGCGTCCGATGCATGACGGTATAGAGTCCAAACGAAATGATGCACAGCGCGGCGAAGGGTTGCGCTATCCTCTGCCATTGAGGAGAGATCGCTCCCCAGCTCCAGGCGGATACCGATAGGAGCGGTAGCGTGCCAATCCAGAATGCAACCATCATCAGGACAATCATGGGAAAGGACAACGCGGTTGCGGATGCCAAAACAAACATGTAGAGCCAACCACATGGCAAAAGTGTGCTCGTAGCTCCCCAAAGGTAGGCAGCCAAAACAGGATGCACGACGCCCGAATACCGTTTCCTTAATGTGATGACTTGTTTCGTCCAGTATTGCAACGATGGCGAATGAGTAATCGAATGATTTTGCATCGACAGGCTAGCGACCAAGCGAGAAATCCCCAGGCCGATCATGATGATCCCAGCAAGCCATGCAATGGTCTGCGATGTGTGCGGTCCGCCAGAAACACGAACAACGCTTGCGCTCAAGGTTGCTACGACAATACCCATCGTGACATAGGTTGTTAGCCGCCCAACGTGGTATGCAGCCAGCCGTGTACCGCGTTGACGGCTGCCCAGTTGGCTGGTGGAGCTTCCCATCGCAAGCATTGCAAACGGGCTACACATGCCGACACAGTGCATCGAGCCGACAAGGGAAGAGAACAGAGTGGCGCCTAGCAGCTCCAGCGAAATCATTCCGGTGTTCCGTGATTCTTTGCGATCGGAATCGGTATCGCATCGCTCCATTGGAGTGTTTGCTCATAGGAGCATGCGACGTGATCGGCCGTTTCGAGGTTCAACTCAATATTCCACAATCCAGGTTTAGCAACATCCACGTTTACCAGATAGCGTCCTGGCTCTACTTCCGAAAGTTCCCCGCGAACTTGTTGGGCAACGCGCGTGAAGTGGAAAAGCTTTGCGTGACCTTTGCAGCCTGTGACCGGCGATTGGTCTGAATTCTTGATCGAAATCACAATTTGGTTGGTCGACCCGGGAACTCGATCGATGGTGGTCGTCCATTGATGCTTGTCCCAAGCGTCTTTGAGCGCCTGTCGTTCGTCCCATGCGACAGCTCGATTCCCGTAGCCAGGAATCGAACGAAACGAAGGGTCCCCCGCCGCCATTGAAATAGCGATCGCTGCGATAGAGATATCTAAGGCAAAGAACGCGAGGATGAGAACAACCCAAAATCGCTTTGCTTTACGCTCTACTCGCTGCTTTTGTTGTTCTTCTGTATAAGTCATTGGCATTATCGTGGCCCCATTAGTCGTACGGGAATCTCTCGCGTAGCACCATTTTCGTCGGTGATTTTTAGTAACGTGTCGGTGGAACCGCTGCCGGCCGTTTTCTCTAGTGGAAACTGGACGTCGACGGGCGCTAGGATCGAGTCACCTGGAGCCAGTTTGATGTCGCTGCCACCACTCCATTTCGCAACGATGTTTTCGTCGGTCGTTTGCAGAGAATAGTTTTGTTCGGTTTGACTGCGATTGACCAACCTCAATCGGAAATTGTTTTGGATATGACGATCTTGGAAAACCGTAAAGGGTGCTCCCCGAGCGCGAATAACGCGAGCATCGAAAGAAAACTTGGTCGACAACACGATCAAGAACAGAGTGAGTGCAACACCGATGACGACGGGGTAGATGATGGTCCGAGCGCGAACCAATTTGATCGCTTTACCCGCTAGTGCGTCTTGGCTTGAGTAGCGAATCAGCCCTTGTGGCATGCCAACTTTTCGCATCGTATCATCGCAGGCGTCGATGCACTGTGAGCAATGGATGCATTCCAATTGGAGACCGTCGCGAATATCAATGCCGGTAGGACAAACCGCCGTACATCTCCCACATTCAATGCAATCTCCTTCGCTGCGATCGACTAATTTTTCGAGAGTCAACGCGGTAGCGAGCGGGTCCTTTCGAATCTCCTCTGGAAGCGATTCCAGAATCGAATTGCGTTTTCCGCGTTTGCGGGGTTCACCGCGTTTTGCATCGTACGCAACAATATAGGAACTACGGTCGAGCATCACCGACTGAAATCTGCCGTATGGGCATGCGATCATGCAAAACTGTTCGCGAAAATACAAAAAGTTAAAAAGCAAACCGAGGGTTGCACCCCCCATGACCAGGAATGCAACGGGATGCTGCGTTGGAGAGGAATGCATCCATTGAGCAAGCTGGTCTGTGCCCACGAAATAGCTAAGGAACGTGTGGGCTAAAAACAAGCAGCATGCCAAGTAGGTCAAAAACTTGGCGACCAACATTGGGCCTGAGAGCGCATGTTTCGATTTGCCACCTTTGCCTACGGTACCAGCAAAGAATCGATCGATTGGTCGAAACAGAAACTCGAGATATACCGTTTGTGGGCAGCCCCAGCCACACCATACTCGTCCCGCCAGTGCGGTAACGAACATGATCGAAAAGAAAGCCATCAGCATCAAGCATGCGAGCAATGGCGAATCGGTAGGATAAAACGTATGCCCAAAGAAAGTAAACTGTCGTCGAGCAATGTCCAAGAGGACGTATGGTTTTCCTGCGATGCGCAAATGAGGCAATACGACGAAAAAGGCGATCAATCCATATGCCAACCAACGCCTTCGGTGCCAAAAGAATCCCTGCGCTAGCGATGGACTGATCCAGTTTCGGCTGCCGTCGCGTCGCAGCGTTGGCAACACTTGTTCCTCGGCAAGCAGGATGGAACTAGCCTCCCACTCGCCTGTTCCACAGCCACCATTGCCCTGGCACGAACCGCAAGGAGGCTTGCTGTCTGCAGATCGATTCGGATCGTTGGGGAGTACGGGCAATGAAGTGTTCATGGTTGGGATTATTCGTTAGGCCAGGCTGCAATAGGACTACCGTCAGGAGCTTTTCCGTTGGCGGGCTTGGAGCCTCGCAAACTTGCAACGTAGACCGAAACCAAGATGATGTCGTTCTTATGAGAAAACCGACTTGCCCATGCGGGCATGGCACCGCCAGCGACACCTTCGTTGATCACCTTGATGATGTCGGGTAGTTTCTTGATGTGCTTGTAGTTGTCATCGCACAAGTTTGGTCCGACGTTTCCTCCGCCGTCGGCGGCATGGCAAGAAACGCAATTCGCCTTGAAAATCGATTGGCCTACACCAACCCATTTGGGTTCCTTGAGAAATTTGATCACCGTCGCTTCGTCGGCTGCAAGATCGCCGATTTCTGCGTATTGCTTCCGAGTGTTTTCCGAAACGCTGGCTTGGTACATTTCATCCACCGATCGCCCTGGAGCGCCGCAATGAAAGTACATGATGTAAAACGGAGTTACGATGATGGTGATCCAAAAAATCCATTTCCACCAACCGGGGAGCGGATTGTCGTATTCTTGAATCCCGTCGTAGCTGTGCAGGATAGGGGCTTCGTTAGAATTGGCAGATGAACTCATTCTTGAACTCCTTTCGAATCGATTTTGGATGATTTGATGCTGGATGGGATGTTGGAGCCCGAGGCTGGTGCCACTGGCACGAGATCGTCGATTGGAATGCTGCTGAATCGATTCGCAACATCCTTTCGCAATTGAAACGCCCCCCAGCAGATTGCCAGGAATGAGAGCCCAAAAATGACCAATGCGACTTCTTCGAAGTTCGAATAATCTAGTTTGCTAACAACGTCTTTTAACACTTGTGATTTTACTTTCTGTTCCAATCCACTGATTGAGTATAAGGCAACGCGATTGCTGTTCTGTGGGTTACTGTTTCACAGTTCCCTCTGCAGGAGCAGCAGTTGGAGCCGTTGGTGCGGCTCCATCGGTTGTCGTTGGTGCGGCAGCACTAGGTTCCGGGGTTCCACTGGCAGGTGTTGCTGGTGTGTCCACGCGGAACAAGTCTTTGCCCATCCTTTGCAGGTATGCGATCAACGCGATGGCCGTTGCATCTTTGATCAAGTGCTTTTCGTCTTGATAGAAAACCGGGCCACCTTGAGCGATGATTTCCGCTGCGATGACTTCTGCTTGTTGCCGGGCCATCGCTTCCGCTTCGGTCAGTTCCCGATCGTAAGGAGCGCCCAGGAAGTGAACCGCATTCACTCTCTTTTGGATCTCGCCAAAATTCAGTTTTTCTTCCAGCAGGTGCCGGTAGCTTGGCATGACCGAACCCGGTGAAAATTTGCCTGGATTTTCAAAGTGGGTCCAGTGCCAAAAACTGCTCTGCTTGCCCCCTTCTCGCGCCAAGTCTGGACCGATTCGTCGCGATCCCCATTGGAATGGACGATCGTAGATAAACTCACCGGCTTTGCTGTATTCACCGTAGCGTTGGGTTTCCGCGATCATCGGTCGGATCATTTGCGAGTGGCAATTGAAACATCCTTCGCTCACATAGATATCCCGTCCGGCCAATTCCAGCGGCGTATAAGGCTTGACGCTGGCGATGGTCGGAATGTTGCTGCGAATCAAAAACGTGGGGATGATTTCAAACAAGCTTGCAATGATGACCGCGAGCGTTGTCAACAGAGTGAAGCGGATGGGGAATCGTTCCCATCTGCGGTGCCAATCCATTGCAGCGACAGTCGCAAGCGGAACTGCGGAATCCAATACCGGTTTTCCTTCCAGTTTGCTTGGCGGAACAACGGCATCTTGGTAGTTCTTTTCAAGTCGTGGAGCCGTATAGACGGGCACTTCGTATTTAGCAGGGCGACTAAGCCATGTCATCAACGCGTTGGTACCGAGCATCAGTACGCCAACCACATACAACGTACCGCCCAGGATTCGTGCCCACCAAAATGGAACGATCGATTGAACTGTCTCGACGAAGTCCGGGTATTGCAGACGACCCAGGTCGTCCATCGCACGCCACATCAATCCCTGTGTAATACCGGCCGCATAGATGGGAACGATATACAACAAGATACCGATGGTACCGATCCAAAAGTGCCAGTCTGCCATCGTCTTGCTCCAAAGCTTGGTTTGGTACAAACGAGGCAACAGCCAGTAAATCATACCGAAGGCCATAAAGCCGTTCCAACCAAGTGCACCGGAGTGAACGTGCGCGATCGTCCAGTCGGTGTAGTGCGACAAGGCATTCACGCTCTTAACCGAAAGGAGTGGACCTTCGAAAGTCGACATCCCGTAGAACGTGATTCCTACCACAAAGAATTTCAGCACAGGGTCCGAAGTAACTTTGTTCCAAGCTCCACGCAACGTCAGCAATCCGTTGATCATTCCACCCCAAGAAGGCATCCATAGCATCACGCTAAATAGCATGCCGAAGGTGCTCGCCCATTCGGGAAGTGCTGTGTAGTGCAAGTGGTGAGGACCTGCCCAAATGTAGATGAAGACTAGGGACCAAAAGTGAATGATGCTGAGCTTGTAACTGAAAACGGGACGCTCTGCCGCTTTGGGCAAAAAGTAGTACATCAATCCAAGGAAAGGGGTGGTCAAGAAAAACGCGACGGCGTTGTGACCGTACCACCATTGCATCAGAGCATCTTGAACACCTGCGTACACCGAATAGCTTTTTCCCAAACCAACGGGCACAACCAAGTTATTGAAAACGTGCAATACCGTTACGGTAACAATGGTGGCGATGTAAAACCATAACGCGACATACATGTGACGTTCACGTCGGGTCCAAAGCGTCATCAAGAAATTTCCGCCAAAGAAACCGAGCCAAACGACGGCAATAGCCAAATCGATAGGCCACTCCAGTTCAGCGTATTCTTTTCCTTGTGTGATCCCTAGCGGCAACGTGACGGCTGCCGCGACGATGATCGCTTGCCATCCCCAGAAGTGAAGTCGCCCTAGCAAATCGCTCCACATCCGGCATTTGCAAAGCCGTTGCGTGCTGTAATAAATGGCCGCAAAAATGGCGTTGCCCGCGAATGCAAAAATTGCTGCATTCGTGTGCAGTGGTCTTAAACGACCAAAGCTCAGGAGCGAACTGACCCGCACGTCCAACGTTGCGAATGCCGTTGGCAAGACCAGCAGAAATGCAACTAATAGGCCGGCAAGTGTACCCACGATCGCCCAAATGATCGTGGCGGTGAGAAACATCCGGACGATTCCGTCATCGTAGCTAAACGACTCCATCGTGACTGGGCTGGCTTGGGACCCGCCTGTTTTGTTTTTCTCTGTATGGCTTTGGTCGGCCTGCGTGCTTGCAAGTGCTACATCACTCATCTTGGTGCTGTCTGGTTTGGGGATAGGCGATAGTTATGAACGCGTTTTTGAATTGCCCGCTCAAAATAGCAAGTGATGTGCCAATCGGGAAGTTGGATCTCGTCTCCGTCCTTTGCTAAACGTCGGTTGTTGGTCCAATCGACGCGTTACCACAAGCAAAAACGTTGCTCGTCTGCAGAATCGCGGTCCTGTACTGGGTTGCATTCCGTATTCTGAACATCTCAACGTAGGCCTCACGAGGTCATCACAATTTGGGGGGTACTAAAGCAGTTGTGTTTATGGTGTTTTTCGAAGGTAGGAAGCTGGATTGGAGCTTCCGAAAAAGCCCACCTCTCATCGTTGAAAACCGATGAAGCGAAACAATTTGTCGCAGGTGACGCTGAAGGTTATGAAATTTGAGTGCACACTGTGCCAAGTGTGCTAATCTTGGATTTGTGTGCCAGAAAGGCACATCTGTCTATCGGGGAATTCCTTAGTTTTCTAGGGCAAACACGCAGAAAATTGGGATCTGAATCGCAACGCGGGATTCGGCATTCTGTTTGCATGGATTTGGCCGAACCAGGTAAGTTCTTTCGAGCGTCGAAAGTTACCTAAGTGATTGCACCGATTCCCCCGAAGTCGGTGCATGGTACCCAACCGCAATGAAACCAGAGAAATGATGCTGCAGCCACTTGCCGAATCCATCGATTTACTAATCGTGGATGACGAGCCCGATTTTTTGGAGCCTGCGTGCCGGTTCTTTCAGCGGCAAGGGTATCGAGTCGTCGCTGCGGCCAATGCCGAGCAAGCCATTGCGATTCAGAGCAAGCAACATTTCCATTTGGCCGTTATCGATCAAAACATGCCTGGCATGAATGGTTTGGACTTGCTCGAACGTCTTCGTAAAGAAGACGACGAGTTGAAAGTGCTGATGCTAACGGGCGGTGGAAACATCAGCTCGGCAGTGGAAGCAATGAAGCGAGGGGCTGTGGATTATCTTTCCAAGCCATTTGGGTTGGATGAATTGGATCGTCTGATTCGGCGTACTGCTCGCTCGGAAACGCTTGAACGAGAAAACAAACATCTCAAGCGTCAATTGGCACAAACGCAGTCTACGAAACCATTGATTGGTCAGTCCAGCGGGATCATCGAGGTGAAACGTTTGATCGAACGGATTGCTCCGAGCGACAAGCCGGTGCTGATCTTGGGAGAAAGCGGAACAGGAAAAGAGTTGGTCGCGCGAGCCATTCATGCTCAAAGTCCTTTTGCGGATAAACCACTCGTTGTCATCAATTGCGCAGCGTTGCCAGAATCCTTGCTGGAAAGCGAATTGTTTGGACATGAAAAAGGAGCGTTTACGGGTGCCGCTGATGCGAAGCCAGGTTTATTCGAAATCGCGGACGGGGGTACTCTCTTCATTGACGAGTTTGGGGAACTAGCAGGTGGACTTCAGGCCAAGCTGCTGCGCGTGCTGGAGGATGGTTCGATGCGACGCATTGGGTCCGTGAAGGAACGCAGGGTCAAGGTGCGTCTCATTGCAGCCACCAATCGCGACTTAGGCAAAGAAGTTGAGTCTGGCAGGTTTAGAGAGGATCTGTTCTATCGCGTGAATGTTCTGTCGATCTCCATACCGCCGCTTCGTGAGAGGCTCGATGATGTACCGCTTCTAGTAGAGCATGTATTGGGTAACCAGTGGAAACTTGGGCCGGGCGTTCAAGAGCTGTTTCAGAAGTGTTCATGGCCGGGCAATGTACGCCAGTTGGTCAATGCTTTGGAGCGAGCCAAGATCCTATCCGACGACTCCACGATATTGCTTCAAAATCTGCCACCCGAACTGCGCAAGATTGACAAGTCAATTGCTGCCGATTCGCCTTCGGCGCCGCTCGCGGTTATCGGTGATGCAATCCCAATGGATTCCATTTCCAAAATGCACATAACCGAAGTGTTGCGCCGCAACCAGGGGAACAAAGCCAAAGCAGCGCGTGAGCTGGGGATCGCGAGACGCAGTCTTTATCGCATGCTGGAGAAGTTTAGTTCGTAGATGGTTATGGTGTTAGGAGCCGCCGCCTAAAGGCGGTACACCAACCAAATGCCCACTAGGCCCGAATGCCCACTAGGCGCGAATGCTCCACTCCGACTGCAGCGAAGCTGTTGGGTTGGTGCTTGTGTAAGCAGCTTGGATCTTTGAAGGGGCGGCGACGGCAGATTTAGCGTTGACCCAATTTGTCGATGTGCCGGTCAACGGATCTACCGACGATTCGTCCGATTCCCCAGCATGTCGGGTTCGTAAGCGATTCTTTTCCGCTTGCTTGTTCAGCACTTCCAACAATTGCTGGATCGAGTCGTTCTCGTCCGCCTTTGTGCTGCCAGAGGATGGATCAACTGCTTTTCCGCCTTTGGGTCCCGCCAGCGGAGGAAACTGCTTGGCGAAATCCGATCCCTTGATCCCGTGTTGTTCGAGAACGTCGTTGACCTTGGCCTGAATGGCTTTTGGATCGGGACGACCACCGGAGCCGATGGATTCCTGGATGGCTCCTTTGATTTCGGACAGGATCGACTTTTGATCGGCGGCCGAAACTCCTTGAGTTGTCAGGAAGTCGGTAAGGTCACGTTGCAAACCATTTTCAGGGCTCTCGCCTCGCTTGGACTTGTGCACCTGGCTGCCAAAAGACGATCCGCCAACCGAAGAGATAGAAGACATAGTTCTGCGATCCCGTCAAAATCCGATAAATCGATACACTCTATCAACTAAACCTCGGTTCCTTGAGGTGGAATGCGTGAA
>CAIXME010001019.1 GCA_903920425.1 uncultured Pirellula sp.
CCGGAACTTTCACAAGTTCCGCTACGGGCAGATGAAAGAGCTTATGGATTGAAGTTGACTTGGTAGCAAGTGAATCGATCCACGAAGCAATTTGAAAACACTAAAATCAAAATTCAAATCGTATAGACCAATTGACAGTTGGAACCACGTTTAAGGAACGGATGAGCGATGGACGAACTAAAGAAACACTTGAAAACGGTGGCTCAGTACCAATTTTGGATACTGTCGGGCATTGTCTTTCTCGCTTCAGTCGCCGTGTTTTATTTGACGAGTTCCAGCTTGGCGGAGCTCATCGATACGCGTACCAAGAAAGTGGATTCGAAGTTTACGGAGTTAAATGGAGTTAGCGGGACTGTCGAGACCCATCCCAATGCGGAATCGCACAAGGAGATGGACAAGATTCAGCAATCGCTGGAGCTTGATGTCCAACGCGCTTGGAAACTGCAGTACGAAGAACAAAAGCCACTGCTTGTTTGGCCAGAGAATGTATTCTTGCCCACGACGAAAGAGATTTTTGAGAAGTTGCGACCGATCGAAAAGTTCGTTGACTTCCCAATCAATCCATCGCAGGATTCGATTCGAGGCGTTACAGAAAACGACCGCAAGGTTTACAAGAACTACATCGGTCCCGAGATTGCAAAAATTTCGGAGATCATCGGTACAAAATGGAAAGCAAAATTGGATTCTGCTTCGGCACCAGCGTACGGAGGAGCGGGCGGTTTTCCAAGTGGATTTCCCGGTGGAGGAATGCCGGCTTCAGCACAGGAATCCGAGGATCTTGTACGTTGGCAAGAATCATCCCAGCAAGAGCTTTTAGGAAAGATTGTTCCTTGGTACCCCTTGGCAACACCTCCAACGGTTCTCGACATCTATTACTCCCAAGAAGACATTTGGCTGCTTACTGGGATCATGGAAATCATCAAGGCGGCCAATGGAAGTGCGCTGGGAAACAAGCAAACCATCGTTCGTGAAATCGAGTGGATTCGGATGGGGCGCGAAGCGAGTCGCGATGCAGGTTCCTTGTTAGCGGGGGATGCTGTCGGCGGTGGCGGTGGTGGCGCGGGTGGATACGGTGGAGGTGGACCTCCAGGCGGATACGCTGGCGGTGGCGGCGGAATGAGTCCGGGCGGATATGGCAACACACAGGGACGAGGAAGCGTATCGGCCAGCAACGTAAAGGTCGTATCGCCTGATCCTGCCGAAGGTCGCTACATCAGTTTCGCGACCGGCGCACAATTCCAACAACGCAAGGCTACCGATTTACGCGCTTCGATCAAGAACGTTACTGCAGCAAATGCCGTCGATGCGATCGCCAAGCGAGTTCCTATTCGTCTGCGACTCAAAGTCGATCCTGCCAGACTCCCAACATTGATCGCCCAATGCGGCAATGCAAAAATGATGCTGGAGGTTTACCAAGTGCGGCTCAACACGGCTCCCGCAGAAGCTGCTGGAAGCGGCGGCGGTGGCGGCGGATCTGGTGAAGGAGCTGCTAAGCCTATGGCGAGCGCCGGTGGCGGTGCTGGAAGCAGTGCAACGGACGGAAGTGTTGGGTCTGCCATGCCTGGTATCGGAGCCGGCGGCGGTGATGAAGGTCCAAGCGAAGTTACAGTCGAGATCTTCGGCCTGATCTATTTGTACAATCCGGTCAACGTGGGAACATTGCGACCTGAATCGGCTCCTGCCGCTGCAGGAGCACCTCAAGGGGGAGTGGCACCAGCAGTTCAGCCTCCTGCTGCTGGAACGACACCGGCTCCAGTGACCCCGCCACCAGCGGGCGGCGCTGCGACACCTGTTCCTCCACCTGAAGTTCCTGAGACACCTGCGGAACCGGTCGCACCGCTGAGTGGGTCGGATGAAAATCCTCCACCTGATAGCGACAAGTAGCAACGCGATAGATAGTTTTGCGACAGACATTGTTGCAGAGCGAATAGAAACCATTCGACGGCTGGAACTGATGTTTTAGTCGCAAACAGTCAGTAAAGTCAAAACGGCCGTCGGTACAAAAACACCTCAAGTTTCAAAGACAATTAGGAAAATTGGAGTCCCTCAAATGTTCAAGAAAAAGAAAAGCTCGGGAGCGAAGTCGGATTTCAACGCTCAAGAGTTCTTGATTCAGCACGTCGAAAAGATCATTTTCGGAATCGTCGGACTTCTCTCCCTGGGATTGGTTTACCTTGGAGTCACCGCGAAAACGTACTCGTCGACCAAGACGCCTGAAAGCTTGTCCAGTCAAGCGACCCAAGTTTCAGGTCGGTTGAAAGAGAACCATTGGGCTGCGATGGTTAAGGAAGATGCAAAGCGGAACGTGAAGCCGGTCTTCGAGACAGCAACTCGCGAGTCCCGTAACCCAGTTAACGCGAGTGAATATCCGATCGTTCTCATACCACCGGGCGATAGCGGGACTGGAAAGCTCCGTGTGGATCCAAAGTTGGCTGCACCGACCAAGCTCGAGGCCAGATACTTTTATGGTCCGATTGCGACGCTCAAATCAACTGACCCACTCGAAAAACTAGAGGATGCAAAGAAGCCTGAGGAACGCGTTCGTCCGCCAAGGAACAGTGGACCTGGCGGTATGGGTGGCAAAGGTGGTGAAGGTGGTGCACCTCCTGGCTATCCAGGTGGCAGTGGCGGACCTGGTGGCGGATATCCAGGCATGGGCGGTCCAGCCGGACCAGCAGCAGGCTCTGGGGAACGTCGCATTCTATCGTACGGCTACGATCGAGGGTTTGCGTTCGGCATGAAGACGTTTAACGATCCGAATGCGGCTCCACCAAGTGAAGCGGATGCAAAGAAGGCCAAGGTAGCGGTTCCTGTGGGATTCGTTGCTGTTACAGCCCTAGCTCCACACGAAGAGATGGAAAAGACCTATCAAGAAGCGTTTGGGGATTCGGATGGATTCATGGAAGGTCGCGATCATCCTATCTACAAGGGCTTTGAAGTTCAACGAGTTGAAATCACCGACCCATCTAAGGCGATAGCCGAAGGGGATTGGCAACCATTGCCCAAAGCTGGCGCAGACGAGTTCAAAGAAATGGCAAAGAGCTGGGTTGGATCTTGCTCTGAGGTTCATTTGACGGATTGGACAAACGAGAATCTCTCGATGCCAATCCCGCCCGTCTTGCTCAAGGACTACAAGACGATTGCAAGCCACAGCTCGATTCCTACTTCGAATGTAGTTGCCGAAGAAGAAAAGGAAGATGAAATCGAAGGCGGTTCCGAGGGTGGCTTTGCCGGCGGCGGTACCGGTTATGGAGGAATGCCTAGCATGGCCGGCGGTGGTCCTCCATCAGGTTACGGTGGCGGTGGTGGCGGCATGCCCTCCGGTTACGGCGGGGGCGGACCTCCATCGGGCTACGGCGGAGGTGGTGGCGGTATGCCATCGGGTTACGGCGGAGGCGGACCTCCATCGGGTTACGGTGGTATGGGTATGAGCGGTGGTGGATCCTCCGTTGCTCCGCCCATCGATGCACCCAAGAAACTGGCCAGCACAAAATACAAGTTGGTTCGATTCTACGATTTCAAGGCCGAACCTGGAAAAACATACAAGTACCGAGTGCGC
>CAIXME010001020.1 GCA_903920425.1 uncultured Pirellula sp.
ATATCCAGACGACGTACCACGGTCCAACTCCAGTAGAGGGTTCTCGAAGAAACCCGCTATCTGAATGAACCATGCCTTTCCTGTCGAACTGGCCCCTTTTGAAGCGCCTCGCGCTGGCCCCTTTTAGGCGCTCACTGACAGCCAAAACAGCATCGCGACCATACAGCTCTCGGAATGCGAAAAAGAGACTGCTCAGTCTATGAATCAAACTACCTTCTGGTGAATTTGGTTTTTTCCCTGCCGTAACGGCTGATGTTGTCCACGGTGAATTTGGTGAAGTAGTACTGTACTTGAGCTGGAGAATTCGAACCAAGTGGGAAGTAGAAAAGTCCTGTCCTCCGTAGTATTCGGTTAGGTCAACTGCCAGAAGAGCATTCCCGCTTTCGTCCACTTGATTCGCGTCAGATTGATTGATACCCTCAGGCTTAATTGCCGTAAGCTCGGTGTTTGGTCTAAGAAGTTCAAGGCAGCGTTTTGTCGCCCAAAGCAAATGAAAATCATCACCGGCATTAGACGTAGAAGCATTAACGGCCTTTTTCTTTTTCATTCTATGTTCCACCGAATCGCAATTATCTGCATGAAGGAATCATTGTCTTCGATTTTGATCCTTGCAACAATCCGCAATCGATATGCGGACTCAAGTTAATCGAACCAAGAGACCTCTTGTAAGCATGCCTCACCCAATACACCGACACGACACCTGTCCAAACGCTTGTTGCAGAAGGCGACATTCGTTGTTTCGATAATGATGGCGTCCCCGAACGATTCGGTGATGGCAAAGCACCCAGCATCATGCCGACGCATACAGCCTTCTTGACCTTCGCCAGGAACTGTGGAACCGAGTATGACTACGTGTTCGATGACGCGAGGTGGACTTGCATTGAGCTCTTGTGTCGTATTGGTTTTGCGAGATCGAAGCAAAGGAAATTGGCTGCAGGTCTGAAGTCCATCAACGATAAGTTTGGCGGCGATTTGCGAAAACTGGATCTGTATGTAGTCCAATTTGGTTACAATATAGGTCTGTGGAAGCCCATCACCGGAGGTACTCATGTCAATATCCCACGAAGAAATTCTTAAGTCAGCGCTCTCACTTCCCGAAGCAGATCGGATCATTTTGGCGACCGAACTTTTGGATTCGTTTGAAGATTCCATGCCCGGTCTTTCTGTAGCCGATCCTGCATTCCTGCAGGAGCTAGAACGCAGAGCCAACGACCAGTCACCTGGGATTCCTTGGGAAGAAGTGAAACTCAGGATGGAAAGTAAACTGAGTCGATGATTCGTTTTAGCTCCGAGGCAGCGAGTGAGCTTGAAGATGCGATCGACTGGTATCTTTCTAGATCGATTCGAGTTGCAGGAAGGTTCCATCAAACCTTCTCTAGTGTCTTGTTGAATATTGAGGCTGATCCGGATCGATTTGCGAGAATCCATCTCGATTTTCAATTTGCGAGGATTATTGGATTTCCGTTCATCTGCATCTTTCGCAAGAAGCCAGACCATCTCCAAATCTTAGCAATCGCACATACGAGTCGAAAAGAACGGTACTGGATCGATCGCGAATAGTTTCACCGCATGTTCTACCCACGAGGCTTCGTCGGAATCGGTGAACCTCGCGACGATTGATTGTGTCTGACACCGTTTCAGGAATATAAAGCAATTTGGAATTAGGAGTCGAGCATGACACTCAAGGAAGCGGCAGCTGCG
>CAIXME010001021.1 GCA_903920425.1 uncultured Pirellula sp.
GACCGTGCGTTTCGCAACTCTTCCGATACCGAATCGGATACGGATAAAACCGTTAGCAGCGATCTGGAAACTGCGATCCAATCGAGTCCTGGCTCTCTCGAGAAGCCAAATGGGTTTGGCGATTATGAACTCCTCGAAATCATCGGCAAAGGCGGGATGGGGGTCGTCTACAAAGCCAAACAAAGGAGGCTTAATCGTTTAGTCGCGGTCAAGACAATCGACATGCTGTCGAACTGGAACCCAAGTTCTCTCTCTCGCTTTAGGTCTGAGGCAGAACTTGTCGCGAAACTGCAACACCCGAACATTGTGCAAGTGTTCGAGATCGGATCGCAATTCGACGTCCCCTATTTTTCCATGGAGTTGGTAACCGGCGGGACACTTGCATTGGCCACCAGCGAACGGCCGCTCTTGCCATCGACGGCAGCACAGATCGTGGAAACCTTGGCACGAGCAGTCCACTATGCTCACGGTCAGTCGATTGTCCACCGAGACCTAAAGCCC
Organism: uncultured Pirellula sp.; assembly: GCA_903920425.1. Classification (GTDB taxonomy): domain Bacteria; phylum Planctomycetota; class Planctomycetia; order Pirellulales; family Pirellulaceae; genus JBKCUI01. The sequence goes on from CAIXME010001021.1 coordinate 502, forward strand.
TCGAATATTTTGCTCTCTCCGAGCGATCGCAGCCATGCAATCGAGATCCCCAACGCAGGGATTCATGGAAATCTGGAAACAGTGACTCTCGCGCCCCGATTTGAACCCAAAATCGCCGACTTTGGTCTCGCCAAGTATCTCGAAGGAGCGTTGGACCGAACCGCATCGCATGCGATGATCGGCACTCCAAGCTTCATGGCACCCGAATTGATCGACCCGGAATTGGGAGAGGTCAGCCCTGCTTGCGATATCTATTCCATGGGCGCGATCCTTTATGACTGCTTGACCGGTCGCCCCCCTTTCAATGCAGCGACCGTCATCGAGACCATTCACCAAGTTCGCAACTCCGATGTCATCCCACCAACAAAACTCCAAGCGAAGATCCCTCGCGATCTGGAAACGATCTGCCTAAAGTGCCTGAGGAAAGAACCGGCAAAGCGTTACCAAACGGCAGGCGAATTGGCTGATGATCTGCAACGCTTTCTCCAGGGCCAATCGATCCTCGCTCGCCCAACGAGCATGATCGAGCACAGCTGGAAGTGGGCTAGAAGACATCCAACCGTTGCATCGCTTGTCACGGCCGTTTTGATGGCCACATGTTGCATAGCCTTCTTGCTGCTTAGATCCGAACAAAGCCGTTACGCGGAACGAGCGGCGCTCAAACGCAACGATCAATTGCTCTACGACCGCGATATTGCATTGGCTCAGTTCGAATACCAATCCAATCGCGTCGACCGCAGCCGAGAAATCCTTAACCAGACTCGCGACGAGTATCGCGGCTGGGAATGGTACTACTTATACAAACAAACCCACCGGGCACTTTGGGAATCCCCCAAACAAGCGAACCAAATCGTTCAAGTCGATATTTGCCCCAACGGTAGACTCGTTGCAGCAGCGTGCGGAACGTGGCGACAAGACCATCCACAGACCATTCAAGTATGGGATATCAAAGAGAACCGTATCCAATGGGAACTGGACGGACATCCGCCTTGCGAAGTATGTGATGTGCAATTTAGCCCAGATGGCTCGCTCCTATTGAGTGCCGCTTTCGTATGGCAATCCTCGAAGGAGCGTGGCCGTGTGAACCTTTGGGACATGAAAAATGGGAAACTCCTTTTCACGGTTGCAGACTCCAATTCCTACGCTACACGCTTTAGCAAAGATGGCCAATCCATCTTTGTCGGTGATTCGGAAGGGTGGGTAAAGCAGTTCTCAACCCAAACTGGCGAGCCAATCCAAAAATTCAAATGCGCTAGCCCTGGCGGCATGATCCTCGATATGGATTTTCATCCCGATGGCTCGAAACTGATCGTCGCCGCTCGGGATTGGAGCGTAACTCTTTGGGATATCGCATCGGGAAAGCGACTGCAAAAGACCATCATCAATGGCGATCCTCGCAAACTCGACTGGTCGCCAGACGGCAATGTCATCAGCATTTCCAACTACGATGGCACTCGAGGTACATACCGATTTGAAGACAACCAGTTTTCTTTGCAGGACGAACGACGAAACGCTTCTTTGGTCGTTGGCCGATTTACTCCCAACGGGCAGCGCTTTATTTCGACAGCATATGGTCAGTCGATCGAGGTGCATGACGCTCGCTCCGGTGCTTTGGAGTACAGCATCCCTGCACACAATGGACATACGGCCAGTATTGCATTCGACAAATCGGGCCGCCGCATGGTAACTGGCGGCAGCGATAACCGCATCCAAGTTTGGGATCTAGCCGTCGACCAGCAACAACCGACGAGGTCGATCACCTGGGGAGCGGTCGTCGACGCCATTGCGATCCATCCGACCAATGGCGAGATGGCCTGGGCCATCCAAAAAGAGCCGAAAAACAAGCATAGAATTGAAATCCGTGACGTCACTTCGCATCGCCTTCTTCGCGAGCTTTCCGGACATACGAATTGGGCAACCTGCGTCGCCTACTCGTCGGACGGAAAGCAACTCATCTCAGGAAGCCTCGACAATACCGTCCGAGTATGGAACCCAGAAACGGGAGAACAAACAGCGTTGCTCGAGGGACACGAGGCCCCTATCGCGGGCGTGTCTTTTTCAAACGATCTCCAAAATGCACTTTCAGCAGATAGGTCTGGCAAAGTCATTGTGTGGGATCTTGCAAACAAGTCCATGGAGCGAACATGGCAACTGAGCGCCCCCATCGAGAGCGTCTCTTTTCATCCCAAGCGTCCATGGATCGCGTTCGCGTGCAAGGGAATTGGCATTTCCATCTGGGATTCACTTGAGGGCAAAGAGTTGTCACGAGGACTTGAGTCCAGCGATTGCAAAACCGTTTGCTTCAGTCCCAATGGGCAACGACTTGCAATCGTTACAGAAGATCCTATCACGCGAGTCTTGACAACCGAGGCTGTTTTAAAAAACGATTGGGCACGTCGTTCCGTCGATTTGGTTGGGCATTCGGACACCATCGAGTCGGTTAGCTTTAGCCCTGATGGAAAGCGGTTGGTATCGTGTAGTCGCGATGAAAGCATCCGACTATTCGACGTGGAATTTGGTTACGAGTTGCTAAAACTGGACTCAGACAAAGGGCTCGATGGAGTTGTTTGTTTTAGCGGCGATGGTCGAAAAATCGTTCGAACCCTCCCTGGAAATTTTAGCACTTGGTCTATCGGTGCGTTGCCTACAGAGGCAGTCAGGGCTGGCATAGCGGATGACGAAACAGATACCGATGCGATTGCTTGGCATAAAGCACAAGCGTCACTCGCAACCAAGAACCAAAACTTCTTTACCGCCCAATTCCATCAGAATTACCTTGCTCAGTACTACCCTGAAGACTCAAAGAATCTGTGGGAACGCGCCCGTTCAAACATGTTTCTAGGAAACCATTCCGACGCACAAGTTGACTTGCTGGCATTTGAAACCAAAGCGGATCCCACGCAGCAAAAGCGATTGCTCGAGGATCTTGTGAGAGTCTACCTATTCCAAGAAAAGCGATCGGAGGCCCTCGCCATTTGCGAGCGACTCTCGCTATCACTGAGCAATTCAAAGAACCCAGCCGATCTAAACGTCTTGCTCTGGCTCACGGCTTTGGGAGATTATGCAACGAAGAATACACAGACCGCGAAACGACGCTTTGAAGGGCTCGTGACTGCCCCCAAAAACCACAAGGCATCCTACTTGACGACGCTCGCTCTGTCGCACTATCGCGAAGGGGCGTATCGCAAGGCGTTCGATCTAGCCAAAGAATCGAACAAGTTGCTCAAAGGCACCGCGTCGCCATCCAACTGGATGATCATGGCGCTCGCGTGCGCCAAAATCGATCAGCAATGGATCGGATGGATCCCCTACCCCATTCGATCCAAAGTGCATGAACTGGGGCTCTCAGGTATATGGAACAGTTCCCTCAAATGCATCTCCTTTGTAGACAAATGGATGGAGGAGCACACAGAAATGCAACGCGTAGGAAAAACTATCTCTAACGAATCCCTCATGCTCCTCAAAGTCGATTTACCGATCCTTAAAAAGGAATGGTCCTCGATCGAGAAATCCAACTCCCCTTGGTAACGGCTTGATAGGGGAAATGGCTTCCATCCGGTAGAGTCACATCGGTCAAAGGCCGTCTCAAAGACGCAAGCCCTTCAAGCCCAAAGTATCATTACCACTACCACAACGCACGCTCTGAATGCTGTGCAAACCTCATTTGCCAATCAGCCCCTTGATCTCTCCCTCGTATCGTACCGATTTGAGGTCGATACCTTCAAACGGGAGACGGTCAGGCAAAACCCGAACGGCGGTGGAGAGCTTCAAGTCTTGCGAACCACCGGTGGAGAAGGTTGCTTCGACAAAGTAAGCGGTCCAGCCTTTCTCGGGAACAGTCTGCTCAATCCGATAAGACCCATCGGCGGATGCGGAAAGCTCGGTTGCCTGAAATGCCTGCCCGATCGTTTCCAATCGGAAATCGCGTGCATCGGGGTTCTTTGCTTGCCACACCCGAGCACTCTTGATCGGTGTAGAACTCTTCGCAACGATCCTACCGTTATCCTCGAACGTCCATGTAAGCTCGGGACGCGGTTTGTCCGCCAAGATCATCTCATAGAACGCCAGAATGCTTTGGATGGCATCGGACCCTCGCAACGAATGGTCCGCGTTCGGTACATACCGCATCAGCTTTTCACCGGGCAAGCTATCGTAATAAAACTGCGAACTCGTCGGCACAAAGAACTGGTCTCCACTCGCGTTCACGATGTACTTAGGCATCGTAAGCCGATCTCGATAGTAATACGGATCGACCACAGCATACAGTTCCTTCATCCTCGGATGATCGAAGCGTTGCAAGATGTGGTGCTGATAGTAGTTGCCAATGGCAAGCGACCAGTAGCCGTACACCTCAGCATGGTGCCGCAGCGAAGGCTCATTGTTGGCAACGTCGATTACGATCGGAATGATGGCCGCAACTCGGGCGTCCGCTGCGCCAGCGATCCAGGTCGTCCAGCCACGCTTTGAACCTCCTGCGACAACGAACTTCTCAATCTTGGTGCCACCACCTGCGTCGGTCGACGAAAACTCCTGGATGCAATCCATCGCGCGCACCACACTTTTGACCATCGGCAATCGCGGTAGCCATGTCGCGTCGCCGGTATTGAGAAATTGATCCCAGCAGTAACCAATCAAATCGTCTTCTTTGCGAGGGATACCATCGTTGTGAAATACCAAAGGTTGATTGGGAATCATCTTGAGCTCGATCACCATGCTGTTGGTTGCTTTAGCAATCTCGAGCATCATGGCATCCCCTTTCGTTGGCGGTGCCCCTTCGTTACCGCCGCCACCGATCATCAAGAATGCCTTGTTGGTCGTCACTTTGGTCGGCGACGTCACAATCAACCAATGCTCCCAAAGGGTTCGATCAACCTCTTTCTCGGTCAACCATTTCTGAGAACGAAGACGAATCACGGTCGTCTTCATTCCGTTTTCTTCGCTGGTATTCTCAACGCGCCACTCGTAGGCAGAATCGGGCTGAGCAACATAGCGATCCATAGGCGTCGGCTTGATCCCCGTGGGTGGTTCAGCGCATGCGATACCGGTAAGCGTCAAAAGGAACAAAGTGAAAAATCGCAAATCTACAAGCACGTAATACACCCTTGTGTAATGAAGGAAGAGGATAGACAGGCAAGATGCTAGATGGGTTGCTACTCGCCTACCTTTTCGGGCTCAGGCTCAGCAACTATTTTGAATTCCGAGACGTCAAAGTACTTGTAGATCCCGCGATTCATTTCAGCCAAAGCTCGGATCCAGCCGCCGTCACCAGACTCTGCGCCTACGTTAAACTGGATCGCATGGATGGTCGTGCCTGTTAACAGCGCTTTCTGTTGGATATCAACCAACTGGGTCATGGAGATAGACGGGTCTTCGGCATCGGTCAAAAAGAACAACACATCCGGAGCCATCGACAACCCAAGCTTGATGGCCGGGATATGCTCCGTTCCGCCGTCGCCGGGCATCGACTGCACAAAACTAGTCGCGCGTCGCTTGTCACCATCCGTAGCCGGGATCATTCGTCCACCACTGCTTGAGCCGGACATCGGTGAAGGGGCTTGATTATAGAACACGATTTGAAACTGATGGTATTCATTCAGTGCATTCAAGCTCTTCAACATTTCCCGTTTGGCATAACGCAATGGACTAGCGCCATAAGCGTTCATCGAGTCCGAACGGTCTACCACGTAGACGAAAGATTGCCCGGTACCCTCAACTCCAAAGAAACTCGTTTTGGCTTTGTTGCCAGCCCCTTTCCCTGGACCGCTACCTGTTCCTGTCCCGCTGGTACCAGAAAGCCCAGAACCGATCGCTCCTTCCATCGAGCTTCCTGCATCACCATCGGTGCCAACCAGCGCCGTTAGCACGTCGGACAGCGAAACGGGTGGACCAGTTCCGTCGTTGGAGGCGATCGCAATCGACTGCGCCGCAGAACTTTTGCTCGACTTAGTGGAACCGCTCGAGCCACCCTCGACAGAAAACTCTTCTCCATCGTAGGTGCCGTGAATCACCGAATCGAGACCGACAGGAAGCCCCTTCTCGGAACCGGTACCGTGTGTTTGATGACGCCACAAGAGAGCGAACGTCACCAACAAAACGGTGTGGAACACGCAGCTAATCAGCCAAGCCTTGGAGTCCGATTTTGCTCTCGGTTGGTACGAGATGACACGCGGGACGCGACGGACCATGAGTTGCGGCCCGGGAGGGATTGCTTTCTTTGGTTGCGGTTCCTTGATGGCCATGCTATCCCACGCATCGTAACGATTTTGGTCCAACCAAGCGCCTACCGGTTGGCATTCGCAGGATTCGACGTCGAGCGACTCCTCTATTCTACCAGAACTTTTTACACTTGCATCCCAGAAGGAACGACTCGCTTTCGAACCACAATCAGATGATGCTCTACATGCCCTACAATCACACAGGCGGCCGCGCTGGCCGTCATGCGATGACCGTCCACCATGCACGCGTTGGCGAACTGCGAAGCCGGAATGCGGCCGATCATTCGCACGTTGGCAATTCTGAGCCCTAACCATTCCTCAAGCATCGCTGGCACGCAAACCGAACCAAACTGCTGGCCATCTACCAGCACATTCTGATCGAACCCAGGCAACGGAACAGAATCACCGCTTGCAATACGCACAAATCGATAACCGAACACGCGCTCCACATCGATCAAATGCCCCAACACCTGTCGCAGGCTCCAAGTCCACGGCGAGTGTATGGCGAGAGATTCCGATTCGGTTAAACGTCCAAACAAATCTTGCATTTGTCCGAGCTGTTCAACCAACAGTCCACCTGCGCGACCCTCCGGGACATGCTGGATATACGTATGAAAGTAGGAGTGATAGTCTCCCTGCACGGGATTCGGGATAGAGCACGGCTGTAGCGTTCGACATGCCCAGTCCATCAGTTCGTCGGAGTTATTCCTCATCTCTTTGGCTTCTCTCTCTTTCGCAATCAACATGCCTTTTCGCAATCACCATGCCTTAAAGGCACATTCTCAACGTTATCACAACCATTCCCGCTAATCGATCACGCGTGACTGAACATCGATTTGGTAGCTCCGCCATAACTGGATTCCCACCGGAACCAAGCCAACAATGAGGCACATAGGAATCACCGTCATGGCAACCCACGTTCTCCAGTCTCGGAATCGCCCAAACAAGACTTCAACCAAGCCCGCAAGAAACACCGTAAACGCAATGACAGCAGGGAGCGTCAACAATTGGATTAGCTCCAAATCGAAATTCTGAAAGGCAGCATCATACGATGCATAGCGACGCCCACCTATCATGCTCGAAAAGCCAATCAATCGCAGGAGCAAAATGAAATCTAACAAACATTCAAGGCAGATCAGGATCATGGCCCCCCGCCACAGCCATCCAATGCTCGGTCGAATCGACGCATACAGCGCCCACACAAAAGCAGTCGCGCTCACCCCCATTTCGAATGCAAGCCCATCCACACCGACCAAATTTCCGTTGAACGTAAAACGTTGAATGGCTCCGAGCCCAACCATCCCCATCAACAATGCGAAAAGAACCCGCGAGGGGTGTTCCAGGAATCGAGTCTTTTCGGGCCCCGTGAATACAATTGGCAATCCAAGCCCGACGATCGTTCCCCCGACCATCGCGATCAAAATCTCCTCTATCCCAGCGCCGGGATACCCATAGTCTTCACCGAGGAACAGGCTATTCAATCGCGTGGCTGATGTGCCTAA
>CAIXME010001022.1 GCA_903920425.1 uncultured Pirellula sp.
CTGCCGCGATTACGTGTCCCGGATCGGTTAGCATCTCCGAGGAGACAGCTTTAGACGCCAGCGATGGCTGGCCGTAGCCAATCGCTACTGCGCTGACCAACCCCATGGTTCAGACTCGTAGCAATTTCAACTAAGGATTTTATTGAGCCGCGTGGCTCGCAACCGTCTGAAGTTGCTCGACAACCGGCCCCAACGCCAATGCCGGTACAAACGTGAGTGCTCCAACAAGTAGCACTGCACCGACGAGCAAAACGACAAATAGCGCGTTGTCGGTCCGCAATGTTCCGGCACCCGGAGGTGTGTATTTTTTGCGAGCCAAAGAGCCCGCAATCGCCAACACGGGAATCATCAACCAAAACCGCGACACCCACATCGCGATACCCAATGCTGTGTTGTAAAACGGCTCATTGGCAGTAAGCCCAGCAAATGCGCTGCCATTGTTGTTGCCAGCAGATGAAAATGCGTAAAGGACCTCAGAGTAACCGTGTGCACCCGGATTGTTTAAATTGCTTTTGATTTCGTTTCCGGACATATACTCCAGCCCTGGTCCCAACACAGCGATCGCTGTACCCACAAGAACCACTAGTGGCGGTATCAAAATGACCAGCGCGGCCATCTTCATCTCGTATGCCTCTATCTTCTTCCCAAGGTATTCCGGCGTTCTGCCTACCATCAGTCCGGCAACGAAAACCGCAACGATTGCGAACATCAACATGCCATACAGCCCGGACCCAACCCCACCAAAAACAACTTCACCTAGCTGCATCAACCACATGGGTATCAATCCTCCCATAGGAGTAAAGGAGTCATGCATCGAGTTGACACTTCCATTCGAAGCCGCAGTGGTAGCAACAGCCCAAATCCCAGAGTTGACTATGCCAAAACGAACTTCCTTTCCTTCCATGTTGCCACCAGAATGGCCAACGCCAGAAGCCTGATCTATACCAACTTGTTTGCCGATCGTACCCGATTCGGCCTTGGTCATCGGAATACTGAGATTTGGATTGCCCGCTTGTTCTGCCGCGACAACGCCGAACACCAACGGCACAAAGATCACCATCATCGCGATGAAGATGGCCCATCCCTGCCTTCGATCACCAACCATATCACCAAACGTCCAACACAGTGCCGCGGCAATCACCAAGATAGAAAGCATCTCCAGCAAATTGGTAATCGGGGTAGGGTTTTCGTATGGATGGGCGGAGTTTACATTGAAAAAACCTCCACCATTCGTCCCCAGTTGCTTGATCGCAACTTGCGAAGCGACTGGCCCCATGGACAAGAATTGCGAGGTTACCTCCTTCTTTTGCGTGATCACCTTTCCATCCGAATCGAGCGTTGATTTGCCGTCCGCTCCCAAAACTGGCTCGTCAATCGACATCGGCTGCAGAAGCGAAACCGATTGATTGGGTTGCACGTTCTGAACAACACCCTGCGATACAAGCCCAATCGCCAGCACGATCGATAGGGGCAACAATACGTAAAGCGTTGAACGTGTGAGGTCTACCCAAAAGTTGCCAATCGTTTCCGAATTGTGACGTGAAAAACCTCGTATAACAGCGACCAAAACAGCAATTCCACTCGCCGCCGAAACAAAATTCTGCACCGTCAACGCCAACATTTGCGAAACGTAGCTCATGGTGGTTTCGCCACCGTAGCTCTGCCAGTTCGTATTGGTGATAAAGCTCACTGCAGTATTGAACGCAAGATCAGGTGAATTCGCGGCGAATCCCTGTGGATTCAGCGGCAATCGATCCTGAACCCTCAGGACGAGATAAACAAATGCAAAACCAACACAATGGAAAAGCAGGACCGCGATGGAATAGCTTTTCCAGGACATTTCGCTCCCCGGATCGACTCCTGCGAGGCGATACATCGATCGCTCAACCGGCCCAACCAGCCAATCCAATCCACAAGACTTGCCCCGAAATACCTGGGACATATACCAACCAAGTGGCTTTACTGTCGCCACGAGGATTCCGAAAAACAAACATATCTGGAACACACTATTTGCGTTCATGAGAACCACTCCGGCTTCAACAATGCGAATGACAAATACGCGAGCAACGAGACCGATGCCAGCAACGCAACGAGTTCAGGACCACTCACAGCCTGCCTCCATTCAACCGATCGCACAGGACGATCATGCCTCCAGTCAATCCGCACAAGCCGACGACTAAAGCCAAATACATAAGATCATTCATTACCATTTCCATCCTTCTAGACACTTGCCCTCGACCTTCGGGGCTCATTGATGTCATGACCGAATTCTATCGAGCTTCGTATCAAGATGACGTCAAAAGGCTTGCGAACCGCATCAAGAAAGCATCAAGACGGCGATCGATCGGCAATGGCGAAATCCTGCAAGACAGGGACGCCGTTAACCATGCTGCAACATGGCACCCGAATGAGAATGAGAGTTCGCTTTTTGCTGGCTGTCGGTCAAAACACTGAAAGCCGAACGTGGATATCGAGCACGAACACAAGCACGAGCACGGTTGGCACGAGCACGGGTGAGAGAGAAAGAGCGGGAGCGGGAGGCTATTTAGATTGCGGAATGTTGTGCGGCAACCTAAAGCGGCGGACCAAGATCGCTACCAACGAAAACACGGAAGCTAGAAAGGCCGTCATCAAGGTTGCGAACCAAACTGTATCCAAACCATCGCTATCGCGATTGGCGACAAAGACCAAATGGCTGATAGCCATGGCAAACAACGAAAAGAGAACTGCAATCCAATTCATGATGGATTGGACGTAGCGCATCGTAGTTACGCGACGATCAGGATGCAGCCAATATTCCCGATGAGGGATATTTACCATCGATGCCGGTAATCGCGAGGACAACATGGTAATCGCCATCAAAAAATACGGCATGCAAACTTGAAAACCGCACATCACGATCAAGGCGTTGGTCTTGTTCATCCAACCATCGGGCGTACCTTCTAAATTGAAATGGGTCGCCACTCTGTCGGGTAGTTTACCCCAATACCATGCATTTTGAGCTATTGCGAGCAATGCGATCGCAGTCACGATTATCAAGGCGATTCGATGTGAATTCATGTCGCCTATTTTACAACAATGCTACAGAGCATTCTACCAGACCATTCACAAAGACCGCAGAACGTGATCGACAACATCGAGGGCCTTGCGCCGCTTGTTGTGCCGCACGAACGGCCTAAAACGAAAAAACGGTTGATGCCACAGAGGACACCAACCGTTCTTCTTTATCTCGTTTAAGCTCTAACTTACTTGTCGCATTTCGTATCACTGAGCGACAGAGTCAGTGATACGAACGGTTCTAGAGATCGCAGAGCTTTGTTATGATCGCTTAATTAGCAACCGCAAGCTGGAGCTGCTGGTGCACTGCAACCGCAATCGGCTGCTGGAGCACTGCAACCACCATGGCATCGCAGACCACGGAGCAAGTTACGGAGACGGCCGTTGAACAGACCGTTGCCCGAACCGATTCCGTTGTTGCAGCAACCGCTTCCGATTCCTGCATCGCTACCGCATGTTACCGTTACAGGAACTTCTTCGCAGACAGTCTTAGCAACGCAACGTGTGTAGGTGTAAGGAACTTGAACTTGGACGCACTTAGCAACCTTAACAGTCTTGCAGTATGGAACTGCTTTGCAAACTGTGTAAGGAACTAGCTTGGTGCGGCATTCCTTGACCATTTTGCAAGTTGTGTAGGTGTAAGGAACGCTCTTTTGTTCGCAAACTGTGCTGCAAACTGTGTAGCATACGTCCTTGGTTCGTTGTTCGCAAACCATATGGCATGTCTTGTAGCAAACAGTCTTTTGACGGCATTCTGGAACCATCTTGCAAGTTGTGTAGGTGCAAACCTTGCTCTTTTGCTCGCAAACCATTGTGCATGTCTTGTAGCAAACGGTCTTTTGACGGCATTCTGGAACCATCTTGCAAGTTGTGTAGGTTACAGTCTTGCTGCGGCACTCTGGAACCAATTTGCATGTTGTGCGAGTAACAGTCTTGCTACGGCACTCAGGAACACACTTGGTTACAGTGTAAGGAACAACCTTGGTCAAGCATTCGGTTTCGTACTTAACGCAGTTGATTTCCTTGGTTTCGCAGGTTGGAACCCAAACCTTCTTGCAGATCGTCTTCGGTGGGCATTGTACGCACTCTACTCGGCAAGCGCCTGGGCAGTATACGTTCTTGCATGTCGAAGGATCGAAGGTCCAAGTGCCTGGCTCACGCACGGTCTTGCGAACGATTGGGCCAGCGACTTCTTCTGTCGTTGTTTGCCAGCTTCCACCGCTAACTGTAACAGTCTTGGTGTAGTTTACTGGTTTGGTAACGGTATAGTTAACAGTTCGTTCCTTGGTTTCGGTAACTGGAACCATAACTGTGTAGTTGATGACTTGGTCATGGCTTTCCATAACGCGATTCATCACTGTGTAGTTAACAACCTTTTCGTGTGTTTCACGAACAGGTGTCATCACTGTGTAGTTCACAACCTTCGAGTGTGTTTCGTACACAGGTCGTTTGACTGTGTAGTTGATCACCTTCTCGTGTGTTTCGCGAACTGGCACATTAACGGTGTAGTTGATAACCTTGCTATGGGTTTCGTACACTGGGCGAGAAACGTTGTACGTTACTTGCTTGGTACGGGTTTCATAGACAGGTCGTTTGACAGTGTAGTTGCGAACACCAGTGTGTGTTTCGCGAACTGGCACATTGACCGAGTAGGAAACTTCCTTTTGGAGAGTTTCTCGCTCGTATCGAACTGCATTGACTGTCTGATCCTCATACACGACTTGGTTAACGGTCTTGGTGCCGGTAACTGTCTCAGGTTCGTAGACGGTCTTCTTTACAGTCTTCATTACGGTGTAAGTCGTTGGACCACAGGAGTCAACAACGTTACATCCACAGTTTTCGTAGCTGATCGCGCCGCTATATGCAGCTTGAGCAGCACCAGCGCTGAAAGCGGACAACATAGCCGCTAGAGCTGGAAGAGCCAAAAGCTTTTTCATTCCCATTCTCCTTGAACGTTTGCAAAACCACGCAGGACACTAGTATCAGACGAGGCGATGCTTTGCTTGATCGCCACTCCGTTGTATGTTTCGATGGTAGGTTCGTTCGCATCAAAGTCCGGCACGCCAATCTTAGCTGCCAACAAATGTGCTCTGGTCGATCCCGTCCATGGACGCCCTCGCATTGCTTTGAACTCATTCACGTCTAGTTGCGGCTCTACGTAATCGGTTCGGTGCTTTGCTCGGGGCGGCTTGTCCCCTCGAACTCATTTCGAGGGCGTACTTGACGAGACCGGAGCATCCAACCGTAATGAACAGCTGGACTTTGATCGCTAGGAAACTACTTCCCGACAGGCGACATAGATCGACTGGTCAAGAAGCATTGAATAGAAAAAATGAACAGGCGGGGTAATTTAAGTCGGGTACCCAAAGAAGGGAGAGGAAGTGTACCGACTGTAACGATTACGCCAGACGCAACGAGACCGCTAAAGCCCTCAGTCACCCAAAAGATGGTGGTTGACCGAACAAGTGCAGCAACATGCAAGACTCGGAGTTCACGGACACAAATCGCGCGATGCAATCCGCGTCAATAAGGATGCGAACACGTTCAAGACTCCTTCATGAGAACGCCCAAACCACGTTCTTATGGGCGAACGCGTGCCGGGTTTCAGCCAAGGGGCTAGGCGCACTTCCTAAACAGTCCGCGCCATCCAGTTCGCAAGCAACGAACCGCTTCCAGAAAAAAGAGCCTCGCATTCAGATTGCGAGATCCATTGCGCAAACGCGGTAACTTGCCGCCGCTCAACAATCGAAGCGTACGCGACCGAGCTGTCGCACCGATTCATGGACAACGGGCCCGAAATCGGTCCAGCCATCTGGGGGCCGATTGAATTTTTGCCTAAGCCCGAGACTCAGGCCGAAAGAAACCGACCAGTGACTAACCAATGCAGTCACCGGTGGCTACAGCAAAACAAATGGTTGACAACAACCAATCGCACTAGCCCAACGAATCAAAAAGCTTTTCCAACGCTACGTTCAGCTTTTCATCGGTATCGTAACCGCCTTGAGCGATGGCCTCTCTCAGGCTAGCAACCTTGTCCGCCCGAAACACTTCGCCACTTGGTTGTGATTGACCAATCCCCAAAGCTTCGGGAGAAAGATCCAATTGATCTACGGGAGTCGTAATCGCGGAAGCCGATGCCGCGGCCGCTTGTGGCGCATTCGCCTTGGCAGCAGATCGCGTTGCATCAACGCCTGATATCGAAAAGTTGCTGGAAATTTGCATGTCTATTCTTCTCCCCTATTTGACTAGGACTAGTGGCCCGATCGAATGATCGCGGTGTACATGGACTGCTACCGTGCTGACAAGTCGAGAATTATCTTCTCGTGCTCGATCCCTTTAACATCGCAGTCCGTGTCGCAGATGAGACCGTCCGTATCAACAGGTCAAGGCGACTTTGCGAAGAAGCTGCTTTCGAGCGAAAGCGTACCTGTCTATCGGATGAGCCCATACCAAAAACCAACGAATCCTATCTCCTTCCGTGTATGATGAATGCCTAAACAGCACTATCCAAAGCGATTTTGCTGCCTAGCCGTTATGCAACGCCTGCTGTCGCCCAACCTCGTTGCTACAGAGGCTATCTCAAAGCAACCAGTGTGCCAACAACACCGCCTCTGTGTTATACGCGGGCGAATACTCTCGCGACAAGCCAGAATAGCACAAACTCCATTTGACAGCATTCTATTTGTGAGCTCGCGAGCCTATTGCCGTCCGTACTTTCATTCGAAAAAGTACAAAACGCATTGAACTATTTTCAAATCCCTGCACCATCTTTCAATCCTTTCAAAAAAGTCTAGAATCGCGATTGACCCAAGGTAGGAGTTGGCTCTATCTTACCGCCATCCAAGTGATCGATAACGGTCGCCGCGATGATGCGGTTCGAAACGATCAAACCAGCTGACCTTAAACTCGTCAGCCGATACGAACAAATCGAATGCACCGATTGAGATCAACACACCAATTGAAATCAATTCGCCGACTTGGATACGCAAACAAAACAATTGAAACAGCCAGCACCAATTGAGTCATCGCGAGTAAAACCAATCGCCTTAACTCAGTACATGTATACGATCTGCTGAATCGGATTTGAAATTGCCATCCATGGAAACATGGACTGCGACATGAGAATCACGCCACGGCATCAACACACGGACGTGCTGATGCCTGGTGAAAGATCCAGCAGATTTTTGCGGGTGATGCAAACGGATTTTGCCATCGCCCGCTCCAAACCATTGCTCCCGGAACAGTAGCTTCAAGTCCTCAGCCCCCCTGGGACTCGTTCACTTCCGGGAGCATTTTTTTTGCATTCTGCATGCTCCCCCGGCACATGCTCTTCCAACGAATGGAGCGTACGGGGAAATTGCCATCGAGAATCGCTCTAAGGCGAAGGCAACTCCAGCATTTGAACAATACGAGTCAGATGCTCATCGAGCACATCCGATCCCATCCTAACTCGCAACTCGACATCTAAACTCCAAACTGGGTACTTTCCAATTCGAACGGTATCGATCTTTGCAAGATCTTTGCCCGTGCAAATGATCGCATCGCAGCCTTGGGCCAAACTACTTACGTTGGACTCTATCTCCTGAATGTCTCCGCTGCTGTACGGATGATGGTCGGGATACGACAAATGGCCAACCACTTGCGCACCGCAACTGGCTAACGTTTGCAGAAAACCACTAGGATTGCCGAGCCCGCAAACCGCGAAGACCTTCTTTTCCTTTACCCAGTCTACCGGCAACGTTTCTCCATCCGAGTTACGCAACTTAACTGGGTGATGCTCCGCTTCCAGCCAGGCCGCTTTGGGGTTATACCGCTGAACGCGCGTGCGAATTTCGGCAAGTTTGCGAGGTTCCACTTGGTCGGCTCGCGTCACCATCACAAGGTCCGCTCGACGAAGCGAACGCAACGGCTCACGCAGCATCCCACGCGGCAAAAGAAATCCGTAACCGAACGGCTCCCTCGCATCGAGCAAAACAATCTCTAGATCGCGATGGATTTTGCGGTGCTGGAAGCCATCATCCAGCAGCAAGATCTGCATTTCCAACTCTTCGGTAGCAATCGCAGCGGAAGCAATCCGATCGGGATTTTGCAGATGCGGTACGTCCGGCAAAAGCACTTCGAGCTCTTTCGCCTCGTCGTTTCGACCATCCAATCCAGCACCATAGCCACGAGACAAGATCGCTACGCGAACCCCACGCTGACGCAACCAACGGGCCAACATAGCCACGGTAGGACTTTTCCCCGTCCCTCCTGCCGTGAGATTTCCAACAGAAATCACCGGAACACTGACTTGAGTGACTTTTTTCCAGCCACGATCGTACGCGAAGTTGCGATAGGACATCGCAGCCGAGTAAGGCTGACACAGGCACCACAGTCCGGCACGCATTAAGACCGAACTCAACGAATTTGATTTGCCCGACAGTATTTCTTCAATGCGCCGCATTCAGATCCAATCCACTCGTTCTTTTCGCTGGCCCGTCGCAGCACAATGCCCATAATCCCATTCGCACCTCGATCGCAACCATCCATCAATTCATAGTCTCGCTCCGACGATTGCGTTCTTGCTAGATGATAAACCCGACGCATGCATCGTAACACCCACTAACGGGCGAATGGAGCGACATTGTCCCTAACCAAGCTGACCTAGCAACAAGCCACCGAAGCGCGTAACCTTGTGTTTCAATTCAAACTCCACACGAAATCATGGAATTGCAAGGACGCAGGACATGCCCCTCCATTTTTCAAAGCGATTGGCTTTATCCTCTGTTTCCGCTGGATTTTTGGGATTCGCAGCGTTGCTGATGACCCCGTCCTGGAGCCAAACGGGGGCTTGGCCGGACGGAAACGCAACTCCTCGAAACACGTCAAACCCCGCCATCGCGCCAGCTCAAGTCGTATCCAACGGCGGCAGCATGATGGCCAGCGTGATCTTGGCCAATGGTTTTCAACAAATCGCCGTTTTGGACCATGCCAAAGCCACCATGGCGGTCTATCATATCGATCCCTCCAGCGGCGACATCCAGCTAAAGAGCGTCCGTCGCTTGGATGCTGACTTCTCCCTAGAGGAATTCAACTTGAGCGAACCCACACCGAGCACTATCCGCAAGAATGTCCGATAGATTTACCGAAGCCCCCATCTCTAAGCTGATCGGCTTTCACGTCCAACCCGCTACCGAGCAAGACTCCGAAATTGGTCGTGCCGTGGTTGAACTGGATATCGATGAACGCCTGAACAACCCAATGGGCCGCGTGCATGGAGGCGTCTTGGCAGCATTGTCGGATGCAGCGATGGGGATTGCGTTCGGCCGTACTCTGCAGTCGCAACAAGATTTCTCAACCATCGATCTGCATATCCACTTTATGCGTCCGGTCCGTGGAAAGAAACTGATCGCAACCGGAACAATGATCCAACGTGGACTCCGAATTGGGTTTCTCCAATGCACTATCACGGACGATCGAGGCCGCGAAGTTGCCAGCAGCTCCTGTAGCTGCACCATCCTCATGGATGCTGCACTTACGGATGCAACTTTGCCTGGATAATCTCGACCGCTTTCAGCAGTTGCGGATCCCACTCGATCGTCGCATCGAGATGCTCTTTCTCTTCAGAACCTTTCTCGCTCGGTTCATTGGATATTCCATTAGCAACCGGGTCTGCCCTGTTACGGAATCGATCAATAGTCCGCTTGAAATCCTCCTCGGTCAACTTGACTTCACAGCCTGAATCGGGATTCACTCCCCAAGCATCCTCCACTTTTGCATCCTGTTTTCGGTGGATGATACGACCACTCGGTGGATAGTAGTAAGCCGTGGTCAGCCTCATCGCCGCCATCCCTGCATCCAACGGAATGACGTTTTGCACGCTCCCTTTGCCAAACGATCGCTCACCCACGATGGTCGCTCTGCAACGATCTTGCAGACACGCTGCCACCACTTCACTGGCGCTCGCGGAATGATCATTGATCAAGACAACCATTGGCACCGAAGAATCGATCTCCGTTCCCATCGTGGCTGAGTAAGTATGATCGATATGCCCATCGCGACCTCGCGTACTGACCATCTCGCCATCATCGAGAAACATGTCGCAAATTTCCGTGGCGGCATTGAGTAGACCGCCGGTGTTATCCCGCAAATCGATAACCAGCCCCTTGCATGTTCCACGCACCGACGCGATCGCGCGACGCAATTCATCGGTGGTCTTTTCGCCGAACACTTCGATGCGAATGTAAGCGATCTCCGGGGACTCCTCCATGATAAAGTCCCACTTGCCATCCAATTTTCTTCGGTCGCCCAGCACGGACTCGACATCAATTCGTGCGCGTGTCAAAGTGATCGTCAGCGGGTTTGCTTCGCCCGATCGCTCGATGGTCAGCGTGACTTGCGTCCCCTCTTTACCCCTCAATTTTCTCGACACATCCTCCACTTCGCTCGTCGCGGACTCCACGCCGTCGATCTCCAGGATGACATCTCCAGGCTTAATACCCGCTCGGTAGGCAGGCGAATCGAACAACGTTGACACGACTGTCAAACGTTCGCGCCGCTTGGGCCCGTCCAAACTGACGCCAAGCCCGCCGAATTCCTGCTCGAAAACAGCCTGAAACGGCTTGAGCGATTCGACCGGTATGTAAGACGAATAAGGGTCCAAAGAATCGATCATTCCCTTCATCGCAGCCTGGTACAGTTTGTTGCGATCCGGCTTCTCGACATATTCTCTGTCGATGATTTCCATAGCCAGCGCAAGGTCGCCAAGACTGCGTATGCGAGACGCATTGCCGTAACAAAAAGCACACGCAATGACCACGATAAACAAAAGCCTGAAATTCTTGGTCGTCACAAATCAATGCCCTGCGGGAAGAATGAACGTAGATTCTGTGCCAACAGTTTAGCATCGCTTTTCCAATTTTGGGCATCATCCACATGCCAAACACCGCTTCTGCCCAAATTCGAATGCCTCTGCCTCGACCCGCTGCAATCCGCTTTTCGAATGCCGCGACGTTCCAAAACCGCAGGCCCACCACACCTTAGCCGAGGCAATCTAAATTTGGCAGGAATTCTAGGTGAAACGGTATCGGAGGAACCAAACCAACTTTGACTTTTGTAGGCGGTGTCCGGACGAGTTACAATGGTGTAGGTCCCTCAACACGATTATGTCTCGCGTTTTGAGCTCCCCACCAACCTAACCCCACCATCAGACTAAGCATTCCAATGCAGGTTCCTTTTTGTTCCAAGCTGATTGCCCTAGGACTCCTATCCGCTGCGGCAACATATGGACGAAGTCAAGAAAAAGCAGAGTCCGACAACCGAGCTTTCCAACCAGGCCACAGCGTTCATGCCGACGCCTTCAACGAAGGGCCTCGACAGTCTGCGTACTTGATGGCAGGCATGGGAAACCTTCACTGGGAAATCTCTACCAAAAACCCCATGGCCCAGCGGTTCTTCGATCAAGGAATCGTGCAACTCCATGGCTTCTGGTACTTCGAAGCCGAACGATCTTTTCGCCAAGCGGCCGCGTTCGATCCTGATTGTGCGATGCTTTACTGGGGAATGGCTCGCGCGAATATCGAAAACCCCTTCCGGTCGAAAGGGTTCATCGAGCAAGCGATGAAGCGATTGGATAAAGCGCATTCAAAAGAAAAACGACTCGTTGAAGCTTGGAATACTCGAGTCAAAGATGCGGTTGACGACGCAAACGACGACGAGGCGGGAAAGGGAGATGCAAACGCGGAAGTTGCTCGTAAACTCCGATCTCGGAACAAAAAGAAAGAAGCTGACAAACGTCGCAAAGACCAACAAGAGTCTCTCAAGAAGTACGTTGCGGAACTTGAATCGATCGCGCTCGACTTCCCCGACGACATCGAGATCAAAGCGATGCTGGTTTTGCAGTATTGGCAAAACGAAGGGCAAGGCATCGATATGCAAAGCCACGTCGCGATGAATTCACTACTCAGTGACATCTTTCGCGCGAACCCTCGTCATCCAGCACATCACTTTCGAATCCATCTCTGGGACTATCGAAAAGAATCCTTGGCGATCGACGCCGCGGCTAAGTGCGGCCCCAGCGCTCCAGGCATCGCCCACATGTGGCACATGCCCGGACATACATACTCGCGACTACATCGCTATGCGGATGCTGCATGGCAACAAGAAGCATCCGCTCGCGTCGATCATGCTCATATGATGCGAGACCATGTCCTGCCCGATCAAATCCACAACTTTGCACATAACAACGAGTGGCTAATTCGGAACATGATGCTCCTGGGACGAGTCCATGATGCGATCGATCTGGCAAAAAACATGATCGAACTCCCTCGGCACCCTAAATTCAATCAGCTCGACGCTCGTGGGAGCGCGTCCTTGGGGCGAGAACGATTGCTAGGAGTTTTGTCCAGCTATCGCATGTGGCCAGAACTTGAATCGATGTTGGATTCGCCATACCTCATGCCAACCGAGAACGAACTACGCAAGGACGAACATCTTGCATGGCAAGCCATTGCGGGCTGCAACCAGGGCGAACTAGAGAAGGCCAAAGCGATCCGAGCCTCCCTTGGACAGTCCCTCGATTTGCTGCGGCCGAAAATCCATGAACAACGTGAACATCTAAGAGTGCTGGCGGAAAACGACGAGAAAAAGCCTAAAGCTGCTCCCCGTCCGCCAGTACTCCACGAGCCTCTACCGCTCAACGACGATCCATTTGGTGATGAGAACGATCCAGCAATCGACAAGATCCCGAGCAAGGAAATCCCTGTCGACGAGACCAAGGATTGGAGCGACGAAAGGGTTGAAAAGGCAATCGCCCTGCGTGAAATCGAATACCGATACGCCAAGTTAAAGCATGCCACGTTCGCGATCGATGCCTATTTGGCCTCATCGCAAAAGAACTGGCCACTCGCGCTACGACTCTCCAATCATGCCCGCGATTGGATCAACTCTTCCGTTCGCATGGAATGGCTGGCCGAATCAGGACACGCATTGAAGGCGCTGGAGAAAATTGAGCAGCGTGTCGCCGACGGCCCCAATGAGCTACTGCCACTCGCTATCAGCGTATGGATTGCTTCAAAATGCAACCTCGATGAAGCCAGCGTCGCGGAACGAGCCAAGAAACTAGTCAAAGCCCTCTCGCCGATTGCAGCCACAGCGGACCGTGAAATCGCAATCCTAAAGCGGCTCGAACCCACTATCGAAAAACTAGGGATGAACGACGCTTGGCGAGTCCCTGCCCCTACTCCGTCGGACACCGGCGATCGGCCTGCCTTGGATTCTCTCGGCCCAATCCGATGGTCCCCGCCACGCGCACCCGCCTGGTCAGCCATCGACACCAACGGTGACATGCGGTCCTACAAACAGTTCGAAAAAAGGCCGTTGGTCCTCATTCTTTACCTAGGCTTTGGCTGCCTCCACTGCGCAGAACAATTGCGAGAGTTCTCACCGATGGTGGATAAATTTAACGAAGCAGGAATCGACGTCCTCGCAATCAGCAGCGAGTCCCTCGCTCAATTGCAATTGGGCCTAAAATCGTACGAAGGCAAGATGGCGATTCCACTACTTTCCAACCAGGAAATCGACGTTTTCAAAGCCTTTCATTGCTTCGATGATTTCGAAGGCCAACCGCTCCATGGCACGTTCCTAATCGACACGTCAGGTCATATCCGCTGGCAAGATAAAGGTTTCCAACCCTTTATGGAGCCGAAATTCCTGCTGGAGGAATCGGTTCGATTGCTAAAGCTCTAGCTTTTCGACTTCAAAGGTACTGCAGGGCGGGTATATTTTTGCAACTGCATTTGACGCGACCTTATCCTGCAACCCCTACAATGCGATTGACCGATGTCGGACCACTCCGCTTCCAACGAACTTCCACCGATCACCAAACGGCTGTACATCGAAACCGTCGGTTGCCAGATGAACATCCTCGATAGCGAAATGGTGGTCGCGGCCCTGCGAAAGTCAGGCTACGCCCTCACGAAAAAACCTGAAGATGCAGATGCGATCCTCTTCAATACTTGCTCCGTTCGTGAACACGCCGAAGAAAAAGCCTACCACAATCTTTTTCACCTTAAACAACTAAAGCTAGCAAACCCACAGAAGATTCTTGGGGTGATGGGCTGCATGGCCCAAAAAGATCAAAAGGCCATTTTTGACCGTACTCCGTTTGTCGACTTAGTCGTCGGTCCTGGACAATTGCACCGCATCCCTGAACTAATCGCAAAGGCCGAAGGGGGCGAAAAACAGCAACTGGCGGTCAGCCTTTCTCGAAGAGACGGATCGACAGACGATATCAAACGCTCCCATGAAACGTTCGACCCTCTTCGCGATCCCGAGATGCGGCCAACGCCCTTTCAAGCCTATCTGCGTATCCAAATCGGATGCGACAAATTCTGCACCTACTGCATCGTCCCCATGACGCGAGGACCTGAACAAGGGCGTGCGCCGGAGCAGATCGTTGCTGAGGCTCGCGTGCTCGCCGAACAAGGATGCAAGGAGATCGTTCTCCTCGGGCAGACGGTGAATTCGTACCGGTTCGTCCATGGCGAAAAAACAACGCGGATGTCGGATCTATTGCACATGCTGCATGAGATCGATGGTATCGAGCGAATCAAGTTCGTGACCAACTATCCCAAGGACATGACTCGAGAGCTGCTCGAGACAGTTCGCGATCTGCCAAAATGCTCTCCCTATCTCCACGTACCTGCACAGAGTGGCAGCGACAATGTGCTCAAGCGGATGAAGCGTGGGTACACGACCGCCGACTATTACGAGATGATGGATCGAATCCACGAGATCATTCCGGATGCTGCCGTATCAAGCGACTTCATCGTCGGGTTCTGTGGTGAAACCGAAGAAGAGTTCCAGATGACGATGGACATGGTCCGCCGTTGTCGTTTCAAGAATAGCTTTGTCTTTCAGTACAGCGTGCGACCTGGTACCAAGGGGGCTGAGATCTACGAAGACGATATCCCAGAAGAAACCAAACATCGCCGCAATCTAGACCTGCTCGAAGTGCAGAACAAAATATCGCTCGAAGACAACATGCGATTCCTAGGACAGAAGGTGGAGATCCTCGTCGAGGGCCCAAGCAAGTGGTCCGTGCGAAAGGGACAAACCGGTGACTTGCGACAAATGACAGGCCGCACTCGATGCGACCGAATCGTCGTATGGGATGGGAACGTTCGCCAAGCCGGGCAACTGCTCCCCGTCCAGATCACCGACGTGTACGCCTTTACGATGTTCGGTATGGTAGAGACTTCGGAAGTCGTCCCCGAGCTGCTGCAGATCCGCTAGCATTCACGGTTAACAGAATTGGCTAACGCCATAAAAAAAGGGCACTGCGATTTCGCAGTGCCCTTTTTCATTTGTTGTCCCTAAACGTTTACTCGTGTCTGATTAGGTTCGATTCTCGAACACCGGCAGTCATTGGCTTAGTTTGCACTGACAATCACGTTGTCAACATAAAACTCAGCGTCGGTAGAGTTGCCGAAAAGCCCTGGGCTACCGACGGTATTGGGAAGAGCGTCGGTCCCTTCAATTGTCCAAGCCTCAGGTTCAGCCTCGCCGGTCTTCCATACCTTGCCCTGCAAAAACGCTCCGCCATCTTTGTTCTCGCTACGAAGCTTGACGGTGTACCAGGTATTGGCTTGCCATTCAAACGGTATCGTCTTTGCGAATCGATCTTCTTGGAGCGACACCCACGATCGAATCTGCAATCGTTGCGAACCTTCGAGCGCCAAGGTGTAGCGTTGGTTGACGACACCCATATCCGGTAGCTTGGTCGTCGGAACCTTGTTCTTGGTGTCCCCAGCATAAACGTCAGCTTGGATCGTGTAGTCGTGAACGTTGGGTTTGCCCAAGAACGCCTGGCTACGTGTCCCCTTGGGAATCGTGCTGATTTTCACGAGGCCGTTTCCGCCGGTGGGCAACTCGATCGGTTGATGTCGGTAAGCAGCTCCGATCCATTGGATGGGAACCTTCTTGTCCTCGAAATCAAACTTCCATGGGAATCCAGGAATCACGCGGGCCCGGGCAACACTCTTCAGTTCACCGACGGAAGCAGAGATCATGACTGCTCCGCCTGCGGACTCAGCAGGAGCTGTGAACACTTTGTCGTCAGAGACTGTGCCGCCCCCTTCCAAAGTAATCGTCGCGTCTTGTACCAGTCGAAGATACTGACCGGCCGCGTTGTAAGCTCGCACTTGTAGTTTGGCATTCTGGCCCGGTGAGAGCAACATTTCCACGGGGCACACTTGAATGTGAGCCACCGTCCTGTCGGTAACGGGAGCGGCTGCTGTCGCCTTCGGAAGCGGATCGGCTTCTACCTGGTGATCTTTCTTGCCAATGCAATAAAGAGCTTTATTGGTTGGCAGATACATTCGTCCATTCGAGATCGCAAAGGACCCGAACACTTCGCTTCCATCATTGAGTCGCGTTTGTCCAAGGACATCGATCCCGGTTTCGGTCGGTTTGAGCGAGTAGATCTTTCCGGTGTTTTCACCAATGTAGATCTTCCCTTCCGAGACCACTGGGGAGCCAAACATGATCCGTCCTAGCTTCTTTTCCACTTCGACAACACCAGTCTTGGCGTTGACGCCCATCATCGCGCCCCCGTCGTCAACGAAGAAGACTCGTTCCCCAATCTTCACAGGTGAGCTACGGGAAATCGTCTTGCCTGGAATCTTCCAGAGCAATTTGTCTTCAGCGATATCCCCGGTTGTATTTCCGTCGAAGGCAAAAATGGCTCCAAGGATCGTTCGATCGGATTCGTTTTGCTCGCCGTGTCCACAATAAACAATTCCGTTGTCGATCAGAGGTGTCACGTTCACACCGCGAGGAGAAGCTTGATACTTCCAAATCACCTTTCCCGTGTGGGGCTGGAGAGCATAGATGGCTCCGTCGGCAGCGCCGAGGACCATGGCCGATTGACCGTTGAGAACGGTGAATACGGGAGTGCTATAGGTGGTGTCCTCAGGGCGAGGGCGAGTGCTCATGACCCAAATCGGAGCGCCGGTTTCCTTGTCCAAGGCCATCACACGGTGCGTCGGTACGGCTGTTTGGTCCCATCCGGTGGTCACGCCCGAGATGATCACCATGTTTTCGTAAACAACCGGGAAATTGGTTCGCCCGCCGTAGGTAGAGAGCATTCCATACTCTTCCAGCATCGACTTTTCCCATAGAACTTTGCCGGTCTTGCCATCCAGGCACTGAAAGAGGCATCCCAACCCCAACATGTAAACCTTGTCTGTTTCGGTGTCGCCAACCAAACTAGCCCAGCCCACTCGTTCTGCAGGGGCATCCGAAAGATAGATGTTGTGGATGCTTTCCCAGATCAACTCGCCCGTCTCTGCGTTAACGCAGACAGTCTTCTCGGCTTCTCGTGTTGTCTCGGGCTCCGAACGGCAAACGGTATAGACCCGGCCATTCATAACAATGGGCGTGGCTCTCGTAGCGAACTCTTCTTTTCGCCAAAGCAAATTCTCTCCGTCCGCCTTGAAGGAGTCAGGCAATCCCTTTTCCAGGGACTGTCCGTTCTGCTGAGGACCTCTCCAATGAGCCCACTGGGTTGCTTTGTTCCCCGCAGAACTTGCCTTAGCCGCATCATCGACAGCCCAGGCAGAAACGGGAAATGCGAGTACGGATCCGAGGCCCGCAACATAGCTTAGAGACAAAAGCGCTCGGAGCGAACGCCCAATCAACGGTTGTGTTTTTGGTGAAACAAACATCTTGGCAGGATTTGGTTAGGGTAGGCGAACAAAAACGTCAGGCCCCAATATACCAAATTTTCGAGTCGCACGAAGGAAAGAAACAGCCCCGACTTTCTCGTCCCAATCCGGTGTGAAACGTGGAACTGCTATTTCCGTGCAACTCTGGTTTTTCGTATCCTCCGACTCGACTTCCCCATTTTAACATTCCGAAATCGAGCACTGACAGCGATGGCCAGAGTCTTTTGCATAGCAAACCAGAAAGGCGGCGTCGGCAAGACAACCACCGCCATCAATCTGGCCTGGGCTATGGCAAAATCCGCTAACAAATGCTTGGTCATCGACCTCGACCCGCAATGCAACGCCACCAGCGGACTCGGTCATGAACCCGCTTCGCGTCACCCTCTCTTGATCGATGCCCCAGTCCGGGACAGCATCCTGGAGACCCCTCAACCCAATCTGTTCTTGATGCCAGGGTGCCGTTCCTTTCAAGATGTCGATCGACTTGCCCGAGCCGATGTCACCGAAGGCTCGATGATTCGCCAACATCTAGAAGCCGGAATGGGAGGCTACGACGCCGTCTTCATCGATTGCCCTCCATCCCTCGGCGAACTTACCCAGGCCGCGCTTGCAGCCAGCACCGAAGTGCTCATGCCGATCCAATGCGAATACTACGCAATGGAAGGCCTAACACAAATGATCCATGTCATTCGTGACACAATGCAAAAACACCCCGGCCGGCTCACCTTCGGCGGTATCCTGCTGACGATGCACGACCCTCGATTCGAACTGACACACGAAGTGGACAACGAAGTCCGCGAGTTCTTCGGCGATATTGTTTTCGATACGGTTATTCCACGCGACATTGCGATCAGCGAAGCTCCTAGCCACGGACAAAGCGTCCTAGCTTACGCTCCCCGATCTCGAGGTACCCGCGCTTACATTGAACTTTGCATGGAGGTTTTAGAACGTGACTAAAGATCGACGACTCGGACGTGGCTTGGCCGCATTGCTCGGAACTCCTGTAGAAGAATCAGGATTGCCGGACACACAACCATCTTCAACTCAACCCAACCCCAACTCCGGCGTTTCAGGGATGTTCGAAACAAAAGAGGCCTTCGCTCCGGCCAAGCCCCAACTCGCAGCACCCACCACGTCAATCCCCCGCAGCGAAGCCATTCGGCAACTGGCCGACGAAGCTCGCGCAAGCCAGACCCGTTCCAGTATCTCGCCGATATCGATCCCGGTCTCACCGGCAATCGCACAAGACGCTTCCCTGACCTCGA
>CAIXME010001023.1 GCA_903920425.1 uncultured Pirellula sp.
AAGGATGCGATCTGATCGATTAACCCAATCCCGTACTTGAGAGTGGGGTAATGGGTCTTGGGTCCAGAGACGATGTAGTTGACTGTCATGAATCCGGGACTTGATCTAGGGAATGAGTAGTAGAAACTACATTCATCCTCACTTAGCCGTTTGATGTAGCTGTCCTTTAGCACGTCCCAGTGTGTTGCAATACGGGGCCACCATCGCGGAAATAGCCGCAAATCAGCTGTTCCCCGAACGGATAACTCACCATAGCGAGTTCGACGCAAGACATCGGCTGTCTCCGGTGCAATACGGTCGAGGCTTCCTAAGCGAAAGCTGGCAATTCGCCACCTATCTGGGCCAGTCATGGTGAACAGAAACCTCCATGCAAGTTCTTGTTTCGAGGTGCGCCAACCCGTTTGGTCGCGGTTTTTCGGGTCGTTACATGAAAAAAGGCGGATAAAAATCCGCCTTCCTGTTCGATGCTAACCAAGTCACGTTCTAGATAGACGCTAGATCAAAACTAAGCGGCAGCTAGACTTGCTTTTTTGATGTAGTGACTCAAGCGACTCTTGGTGCGAGCTGCTTTGTTGACGTGAATGATCTTCTTGGATGCTGTTTGGTCAAGCATTTTGCAAAGATCGGTGTATTGTGTTTTCGCTACGTCAAACTTCTTGGTTTCAACAGATTCTCGCAACTTTTTGATCGCTGTCTTTAGTTGCGACTTAGCAGAACGATTGCGTGCTCGGCGCTCGAGGGACTGGCGATGGCGCTTTTTGGCACTCTTGATATTTGGCACTTCACAACTCCTGAATTCGGTCGATATCCAATTTATCCCAGAAAAATAAGGACGCATATGATGCCAAGGATTCCCCGGTTTGTCTAGGGATTATCATGGGGATCAGCGAACTTCTACCTCAATTCGAAGCAATACCATGCGTCGTCGGGACCGTTTGAACTCCGCACACAGAGCCGATTTTGGGAGTAGGCCGGCAAGGCGCGAAAAACACCTTTGCCAAGTTCGGCGGACCAGTTTGGTTTAAACTGTTTGCTGGAAACGCTTTGCGCAAATAACTTGCCGTTGATGCCGACAAATAACAGCGAATCAGAAATGCCGATGGCGTGACAAATGGGGAGTCCGTCTTGCTCCCATAGAGTGCTGCCATCTTCTAGGGACAGGCATTTTATGTTGGCGGTGCCGGAATCCTCTCGTCCGTCTGATCCAAAAACCATTCCGCCCGCCACTATGGGGGAAGCGTATTGGCTGCTTATCTCGCTGCCCGTCCGAACGATCTTTGCTGACGAGGCGTCAAACTGAATTACCGCAGAGCCTATGCCGTAGCTGGCGGTCATGAAGAGATTACCGTCTGGTAGCATCATGGGCGTTGCCGCATTCACGGTCGGGCCTCGTTGGCCAAAGGGGATTTGCCATAATTCCTTGCCATTGCTGGGATCCAATGCGATGGTTTTAAGGCGGGTAGGCACAATGCAAATGGTTTTATCGAGTCGGGCATTTGCAGTTTGGGCGACTAGTATCGGAGATGCATAACTTGCTTCGCCTGTCCCCGCTGTCCAGAGGGTTGTACCGTCCCGGAGCGAAACGGCTATCACGCTAGCGGTCTTTGCGCCCACATTGACTATCGCGCTGCCTTCGAAAATCACAGGCGTGCTACCGGCTCCAAAATAACCGTCCTCCGCTGAAAATTCCTTTCGCAACGCGCGTGTCCAAAGCACCCCACCATCCTTTCGCGAGAGAAGCGTTAATTCACCTGCAGCGGAATAAACTAAAACGCTCTCGGCTAAAATCGTTGGGACACATCGAGGCCCTTTGTCCGAATCGATCCCTCCTTTGTAGGCAGATGGGATGCTTTGATTCCATCGTTGCTTACCCGAATCGAGGTCTACCACCCGGACGGTGTCCACATTTCCGTTTCGTTCGTAGAGCACAACATCGTTTCCCGCGATGGCAGCCCCCGCGTACCCTTGTCCTGCCTCTAATTTCCAGGCGAGGCGAGGTGCCCCTGAGAGTTTCGTAGGCAACGATGCCGATGGATCTGCTTTGCCATCTCGCGTTGGTCCTAGCAGTCCTGGCCAGTCCGCTCTCGCGACCCCCAAGTCCACTTGAAATAGAGCCACGCAGAGCAACACTAGCGCAAAGCGTTGAAGACAAGTGAAAGAAGTCATGGTGCGTCGATGCTTTGTTAGATTCAACCGATAAACTCTTTACCCATCCAAGGCTGCAGAACAGCTGGAATGCGAATACGGCCATCGGAAAGCTGGTGGTTTTCCATAATGGCGATGATAGCTCGACTGATTGCGATTGCGGTTCCGTTGAGCGTGTGAACGAGGTGCGTTCCCTTTTCGTTCTTGGTTCGGTAGCGAATGTTAAGCCTTCGTGCTTGATAATCCGTGCAATTGGATGTGCTGGTTACTTCACCCCATTCGCCTGCGGTGCCTCGTCCTGGCATCCATGCTTCCAAGTCATATTTGCGGTAGGCTGGTCCGCCCAAGTCACCGGTAGCCGTGTCAACGACTCGGAAAGGAACCTCAAGTAGATCGAACAAGTCGCACTCTATCTGACGCAATTCTTCGTGGAGCGCATCGCTTTGATTTGGTAGGGAGAAGGCAAACATTTCGATCTTCGTGAACTGGTGAACTCGATAGAGACCTTTCGATGCACGCCCAGCCGCCCCGGCTTCTGTTCGGAAGCAGTGGCTGACTCCGACCAATTTTAATGGTAAATGCTCTGCTTCCAGCGTCTGACCTGAATACATACCGCCGAGCGTAATTTCAGCCGTAGCAATCAGATTCAGATCGGTGTTTTCGATGCTGTAGATTTGGGTTTCTGGCCCTCGGGGGATGAAGCCTATTCCGTGAAGCGTTTCTGTATTCGCGACGTCGGGGGTGGTAACAGGTACGAACCCGCGTTTAATCAAATGGTGGACAGCGAATTGCTGCAAGGCTAGTTCAAGCAGCACGGCATCGTTCTTCAGAAAATAAAACCCGGCTCCAGCAACACGGGCTCCCGACTCAAAGTCGATCATGTCATGTTGTTTGCCGAGCTGCAAATGGTCTTTGGGTTGAAAGTCGAAGGTCGGGATAGTTGTTTTCCCACGAGCAACTTCGAGGTTGTGTTGGTCATCGCGCCCGATCGGAGCCGCCGGGTGGGTCATGTTGGGCGCACGGTTCAAAATGGCGATGATTTCTTTGTCCAGAGCGTCGTGCTCTGCCTGCACCGCTTCTTTTTGCTCGCGGAGTCGCCTTCCTTCTTCCTTCAGTGACTCACGTTGCTCAGGCGTGGCACCTCCGATCTTTCCGCTCGTAGCATTGGCGAGCCGGTTCAACTCCTCTGCTTGACTCAGCTTGGCTTTCCGCTCAGCTTCCAAGACAACGAAACGTTCAATGTCCGCATGGGCCCCACGATGAATGCAGTTGGCTTTTACCAATTCAGCGTTTTCAAGAACAAATTTGCGATCGAGCATTGGCGGAACTATTTAAATGGGGTGCAAGGTAACAAATGGAAGGATGGAACGAGGGAGAGTTTATCTCATATTCCCCAATCATCCAACAAGACCGGTTAACGGATCGTCAACTTTCAAGGTACGAATATGCCGCTGTTCGCGATTTTGCCTCGTCAGTAAAAGCCGATGATTTTTTGCGGTTCCTCGGTCGATAATCAAACAAGATGGCTCGAATGATCAAAAAGGTTCGAGCAAAATGCCAAGGATGGTGGGTCAATTCGCAACATTTCTTTCTTAACCGAGACCTCAACCATGCGACTTTTTTTGGCGGCCTTTGCGCTGTCCTCAATCCTGACTGGCTCTTCTGTATTTGCTCAATCTGACGAACCTTTGACCGGTGGTAGCCCGGCGCCGAAAAGCGCTCGCTTTGAGACCAGTCCGGCTCAGCAGTACTTGGTTTCAAAAGCTCGTGCCGAATCTCTGAATCGTGAGTCTTTTCTTCGGTACAACGATTGGTCGGGATACGACTACGCACACCCACAAGTCAACGCTGGCGTTTTCACCAACGCACAACCTCCCTTTCGCATGCGTCGATTTTATACATACCCAGGACTTTGGTACGAGTCGCGTGGGTACGGGTTCTAAAGTTAACCAAGCCTTGATTTCCATCTCGGCGGCGAGTTGGTAGCATTTTTGTTGCTCCTTCTCGCATGGCAGCATGCACCGTGGCGTTTAGGATGTTCGATCGACTTTCGGATTTTCTCGAATTCGATCGAATGAGCTGCCAGTTAAATCGCACCGCATTGTTCTCTCGTGCGACCGGAATCTTTATTCCGAGAATCGTTTTGCGTTGATAGCTTGTCTGCTCTCGATGAAGCGTAAAGATTCGCGTCCTGTGCGAGGAGTTGCCTTTCCCACTGCTCACTCCTCTTTCTGCAAATAGTCCCCAGCAGATCATCGTCTCCAATAAAAAGTCTATTTGTGGGGTGCTAACGCGTTCACGAATAGAATTGTGACTCCGCTGCAGTCTGAATGGCCAAATCTTCAAATCCAGCGACGTTCCTTGACACTCTTCGACTCTCGATTGAAGATAGAGTGCGGTGTGTTTGGTATATGGCTTAAGTGACGGTTATCTATGGATTCTAATGTCGATGAGATTCCTGACTTGAACGCCTTTCGTTCGTACTTGACCGTATTGGCAAGAGGTCAAATCCCCATATCCATGCAATCAAGACTGGACGCGTCCGACATCGTTCAAGAAACATTACTCGAAGCGCATCGGAAAAGACATCAGTTTCAGGGGGGCGGCGAACCCCGTCAACTTGCTGGCTGGTTGCGGCAATTGCTATCCTGCAATCTGCTCGATGCATTGAAGACCCAACACCGGGATCTGCGAGACGTCCGCCGAGAACAATCTATCCCGCTATCGATCGACGAGTCTGCGATGGGGCTCGAAAACATGTTGGTCGCAAGCGATACATCCCCAAGCCAGCAATTTGATAAGCAGTTTCGCGCGACTCTAGTCGCTCAAGCTATCGAAGCGTTGCCGGTGCAGCAACGAGATGCCATCATGCTTCGCTATTTTCAAAAGGCTTCTTTGCAGGATATGTCCGATAGCATGCAAAAGAGTACATCAGCCGTCGCAGGTATCTTGAAACGTGGGTTAGCTGCTTTGAGAGAGCGACTCCAAAAGGACAGGGCGTGAGCAGTCATTCTGAGCCTCAGCCAGGCAGGCACGATCGCGTCGAAGAAGCCATTGCGGAGTATTTGTTGGCTCTCGATCAGCGGCAACCGCTAGACCAAGAATTGTGGTTGGACAAGCACGCAGAGATACGGCAGGAGTTGCAAGACTTTCTCGCTCTGGAGAAGGAGCTGGGGCTAGGGTCAGGCTGCGGACATGTGCGGTCCATAGACGAGCTGGATCGAACGACGGAGTTCAAAAATGGTCTCGGGCCCTCGGATCCGTCAGCCTTTGTGCATAGCTCGTCATTGCCGAACATAGTCGGCCCTTACCGGATCACTCGAATGCTTGGTGCGGGTGGAATGGGGCGTGTTTTTGAGGCAGTCGATCCTTCAGGGAATTTGGTTGCGCTAAAACTGCTTTCGCCGCGTTGTATGAACTCTCCGGAATCCTTGCAGCGATTCAAACAAGAGGGAAAGATAGCGAGCAGCATCAATCATCCTCGATGTGTGTTTGTCAAAGCTGCCGACGAAGATGGTGGTCAACCTTATATTGTCATGGAGCTCATGACAGGTCAGACCCTAAAGGATCTTTGCCATGACGGAACTCCCATCAGTGTCCCACGTGCGATTAATGCGATCGTCGATGTACTAGATGGATTAAACGAGGCCCATTTGCAAGGCATGATTCACCGCGACATCAAGCCGGCAAACTGTTACCTGGAATTGGACGGCAGAGTAAAGGTCGGCGATTTTGGCCTTGCGCGGTCTACCGTGAGCGAGTCAGAATTAACGCAGTCGGGAGAGTTCATTGGAACCCCATTATTTGCTTCGCCCGAACAAGTAAAAGGGTTGTCTATCGATGCTCGAAGCGACATCTATTCGGTCTGCGCCACACTTTATTTTTTGCTAACGGGTAGAGCTCCTTTCGCTGGGACTTCACCTACAAGCGTCATTGCTAAAATCGTTTCGGAGGATCCTCAGCCAATTCGAGACCTGAACCCGAGTGTTCCGATTCTTTTGGAAAGAATCATCATGAAGGGGCTACAGAGGGACCGGAAACTGCGTTATCAATCGATCGCAGAGTTGAGACTCGCTGTAGAGCCATTTGTATCGGGGCGCCAAAGTATCGCAGCTTGGGGACGTCGATTCGCAGCATACGGATTGGATAGTACCATCACCGGCGCTTTTGGCGCTATCGCGGTTCAATTTCTGACCGTTAGTCGCGAGAGCCCCATCCTGCCATTTTGGATGTATGCGTGCGTATTATTGCCCATCATGGCCTATCACTTTGCATTCGAAGGGATAGGAAACGCCACGCTTGGTAAACGCCTCCTGCGACTGCAGGTAGTTAGTCAAAACACTGGCGAAAAACCATCACGATGGCGGCTCATCGTTCGCTCCTTCACTGCCTTGATGTTGATGGGAGTCTTGACCGATTTACTCATATACACGGCATTATCGTCTGTCGTTTCACCAAACACCGTTTTTTTGCATTGGACGGGATATGCGGTTTGCTATGCAGCCATGTTTTCCCCTCTACTCTTCACTCGTCGAGGTCGATTGCTCCTCCACGATTGGCTCAGCGGGACGATGGTGGTAGACCGTCCGTCAGGATCCCACCAGCAACAGCTGGCGATACGGGCCGCTGAGTATCATGTTCCATTGTTGGCATCCAAAGGATATCCAACGAGCCTCGGGGGCTTTGAGGTTACTGGTCTGGTATGTTCCTCGGATGATTATGCTGTTCTTGAGGGACGCGACGCTCGGTTGGAAAGAAACGTTTGGTTGCACCTGAGGCCTTTGGATGAAGCTGAACTGAGTATCGAAAGACGCGAATGCGATCGCTTGTCTCGTGTGAGATGGCTAACCAGCGGAAAACACGAGCATTGGCGTTGGGATGCGTACGTGGCCTGCCAGGGGGCACCGCTCAAGCATTGGACGACTCCAGGCTCTGCCTTGTCTTGGCAAAACGCTAGGGGGATACTCAAGCAACTCGTTGAAGAACTCGATTGTAGCGCGATCGACGGGACGACAGTACGTCTGCAGTCGCTGGACCAAATTTGGATGGACACTCGAGGACGCATCGCCGTGTTGGATTGGTCCCCACTTGATGCATCGCTCCCGATGGATCAGATGGATGCGATTTCAATACCAGTACATTCTGCGTCGACATCCGTATTGCAACAGAAGGAGGCTTTGCATTCGGATTTTGCATTAAGCCCATATGAATGCGCGGCACTTTGCGAAACGCTCAGGCTTGCTTTGTGTGGGGTGAGCCGTCCGCTTACCGATCCCGCAGAACCAGTTCGCGCAATCGTACCGCTCCATGCTCGCGAACTTATTCAATCATTAACGGATGGACGCTCGGGTGCTCAAAGCCCCACGACGGTTCAAGTGCTCAATGCGTTGGAATCTAGCTCGCAGAAACCGGCGGAAACGAAATTCGAAAATCGTGTGCTAGGGCTTGCCTTTGCGTTGATTCCTGGACTAATGATGCTTGGGATCGTCGCTTCTTTGTCACGGCTAGGAAATCAAGTGGTCCTCGACAAAATCGCGGATCGGTTAGTGGCGGCGTCCGCATCGGGTTGGTTGCTGAATTCGGATGACGCAAGCCACTATGCTAAGGCTGTAGCAGGTACCGATAACTTCCCAAGCCGAGAGGAGATAGAGCTTTGGCTAGAGGATAACCAATCGCAACAAACCCGTCTTTTCAAAGAGTATCGCCAGCGATTTGCTGGTCTCGGTCCTTTTTCAGAAGCGATCGCTGGCGCGGTCAAGTTGGTGAAGGATCCGATTGCCCAGCTGGACCGGGTGCGATTCGAATGGGAACAGAATGATCTTGTCGCTGTGAACTGGAAAAGAGATGAATTGAAGGAGCGTGTGGATTTGAAGTTGATGGTCAAGCAGATACGGTCAGAGGAAAATACCCGAACTGTCATGATGCTGCGTCGAAGTCCCTTGTTCTCCGTTGGCATCATGATGGCTCCGTTCTTGATCTGGATTTTATGGGCAGGCTTCAGCAAAGGGGGCGTTGCGATGCGAGTCTCGGGCCTGTGCATTGTTGGAGCGAATGGAAAGCCAGCCAGCTGGCCTGTCTCGTTGCTGCGGGCTTTTCTCATCGTATTTCCTCTGTTGGTTGTGCAGTTTTTGATCGCCTGGATTGACCTTTTTCATCCCGATCATCTTTGGCTTTCTGTCTTCTGCTATCAGATCCTTTTGTGGATGTTTTTGGTTTACGCCATTTTGGCGATTGCGTTCCCGCGACAAACGCCTGCGGACTGGTTGCTTGGTACCAATTTGGTCCCAAGGTAGCTGAAGAAGGATTGCCGGATCGCGGGATGTCCTCTGGGAACGACTCTCGGATTTGCCCTTTCAACCATTTTCTTGATTTTCCGCGCCCTGAATTCTTTTTGGCGTCGGCTAAATGGTAGGCGAGTAACTCAAACGCGTCGGCACACGTTTTTCAGTGAAATAAAACCATCGCGGCACGTCTGTTTGACGGGCAAAACGCCTGGCGATGTGCAAAGTAACTCCATTTTTCCATTCGTTTGTTGAAAGCAATCATGTCCAATGTAATGATCCGAGTTCATGAGGTAGGCAAAGCTTTTCGCACCGTTCGAGCTGTCGATGGGGTTTCGTTTGACGTCAAAGCAGGCGAGATCTTTGCGTTGCTTGGCCCCAATGGGGCAGGCAAATCCACCTTGGTTCGCATGATGATTGGGATGTTGCCGCCTGACCAAGGGGCCATTCAATGGTTCAGTAAGGATGGAATTCCGACCGCCATGGACGCTTCGCAAATCGGATATCTGCCTGAGGACAGGGGCCTTTATCGAGATCAAAAGGTCGGGCGAATTCTGCAGTATTTCGGCCAATTGCGAGGTATGACTTCCGCTCAATCCCAGCACGCTGCAAACGAATGGGCTGAGCGTTTAGAGGTGTCGCAATACCTGAATAGCAAACTCGAAACTCTCAGTAAAGGAAATCAGCAGAAGGTACAAGTCGCTGCGTCGGTTCTGCACCGGCCAAAGTTGGCGCTCTTGGATGAACCATTCTCAGGGCTTGATCCGTTAAATCAAGAA
>CAIXME010001024.1 GCA_903920425.1 uncultured Pirellula sp.
TGATGAGCGTGCTGAACTGCTTTGCAAACCTGGACAAACAACTTTAGTCGGTCGTCGACACTCAGCTTGTTATCGTCGCAGTATTGAGTGATCGAGATTCCATCGACGAGCTCCATCACGAAGTATGGACGATGGTCGTCAGTAGTGCCGGCATCCAGCACGCGTGCGATGTTGGGATGGTCCATCATCGCGAGAGCTTGTTTCTCGGCATCAAACCGAGCAATCACGTCCTTCGAATTCAATTCCGATTTGATCAGCTTCAGGGCTACCCGACGTCTAACCGGCTGGTCCTGTTCGGCTAACCAGACGACGCCCATCCCACCCTGGCCGATTTGTTTAATCAGGCGAAAATTGGCTAGGACAGGTGGTACGTTGCCTGGTAATGAAGTTGTGCCTCGATCGTCTGAAAACAACGTTTTCGTATCGCGAGCAAACAAGTCCACGACCACTCGTTCCTGCTGCGGAAATCGCTTAAGGTATTCCTCTTGCTTAGGTACATCACCTTGTTTCGTGCGATGTTCCACTTCCATGGCTAACAGTTCTGCCAGCAGTCCTTCGCGAGCTGCATCTGGAGCCTCTAAAAGAAATGTCTCGATGCGCGGGGCTGCTCCCTTTACTAGCTCCTGGTCGAATCGGTCACAAAGAGCGTCGATTTCAGAGAGTTGCTGATCTGTCAGTGCGAAGTAGGCAGGGTTTCTGATTGCAGGGTCGTCCAAAGGGCAAAAAGGTGAGTGGGTAGAATGGAGTTGTCTGTAATCTAACAATGGTCAAACAGCTGAAAACACCGACAGCGTAACGGAAATTTGGCAAAGGAATGGGGCAAAACAATGAAGCCGTAATAAATGTTTTTGCAAACTGCCTTTCCTCATGTTCTTGCCAGTCTCATCACTGCTCCCCGTCATGCAGTCCCGCTTCGACCCAGATACGGCGAATTCGTTCGAGCTTTCGTTCAACGGTCCGTTCTGTGCAATTCAGTTCGCTGGAAATTTCGGCGTTTGTGGCGCCCTGGAACTTGAGCAACACGATCTGTTTCATCGTCTCGTCAGGAACAGCATTGAGTAGTTGATCGCAGCTTTCCGAGACTTCGGCCAGCATAGCGGGCGTTTGCTGGTTTCCAACGATCGCGTTGATGCCGACGTCACCGAACTCAGCAAAACCAGATTCACCACATACATTGCCCCCGCCTCGCTTCTGACGTTTCAAGAACCGCCGTTGTGCGGAGATTTTTCGAGACGTGATGACGGCAAGCAGCCCCCATAAAGCGTCTCGATTCTCAGCGTCAAGTCGACCATCGGCTAGGCCGCGACACAGACTTTGAAACGCACTGTTCGCCGCGTCATTCTCGTCGTAGTGCCGACGGACCTGCCGGTCGAGTTTCTGCTGCGCAAAGTCGTGCAGTCGTTGGGAAATGTGCCGCCACAGTTGTTCAGCGGCTTGGTGGTTCCCATCTGAAAGCTGGTCAATCCAGGCCGTAACTGATTGGCTGTCCATTTTTTATTTCTTGAGAGGGTCGATGCGGATAGCAAAGTGTATGGGCACGAGGGCTTGTAACGAAGCTTGGCAGCACACTTGCTGCGGGGATTTCCAGAAATCCCTAAAGAAATTCGCTCGCTACCTGTCGGACTTTGGAACTGGATGAACATCAAGGTTGTGTGGCCGGTTTGGTTCAGTCGGCCCGCAACAAGCCACATCGGCAGTACATCCATGAAACGGAACCGGGGAAGACAATATGATCAAAACTTTTGCTTTGGGAATTTTTACACTTTTGACCACTGTGTCGTTTGCCGATGGCAACGACCCCAATTACAAGGACATTGTGGGCACATGGGAGACTGACGTTCCGAAGAGCGACTCTGATTACGCCGAGATTGCAGAGGC
Source organism: uncultured Pirellula sp. (assembly GCA_903920425.1). GTDB lineage: Bacteria > Planctomycetota > Planctomycetia > Pirellulales > Pirellulaceae > JBKCUI01. Next base: position 1,879 of record CAIXME010001024.1, read on the forward strand.
AAAAGAGGGTGAAGCAGGTCCTTTCGTCTGGAGCAATAGGGCCGGTCAGCGTTGGCCTTGTTCGGCTGGTCACATCCAAGCACCGAACAATGGACCGAAGATCTACACGATAACCTTCAGCGAAAAATCTCCTTCCCCTGGTCACGTACTCCACCTCTTGCGCGGCTCCGACGGTAAGTTGGTGTTCTTGCGAGAGCACACGAAAGATTCAGGCAAAGAAGTTCAAAACTGGGTAATGCGTAGGAAGCCTGAGGACCGCCACGAAGGGCTTGCGGGAAGTTACAAGGAGAAGTCTGGAGGGGAGATGAAGATTAGGAAGGCAGATGATGAAAAAAGAGAAGCCGGTCCTTGGAGGTTTATGCTGAAGGGGAATGGTGATTGGGCTTGCAGTCAGGGGATGGACAACCCAGGGGAAGGAAAGCCAACAGTTTATTTTATTGAGTTCGCTGAAGGGCCTTTCAAAGGTCAGCGATATAACATCGTTCGCGGTGAGGACGGTAAGGTGAAGGAGTTGCAACTAGTTGGGGGCAGCAAGGCGATATGGGTAAAGCAATAACGCCCCATACCCGGAGGTTGTCCCGTCCTTAGCGGGAAGTTGAAATAATCGGGGAAGGCTAAGGAAAAAGTGTGCCATAAACAAGCAGTCTTCATAACCCAGAGACTCTGAGAGTATTTGTCTCTGGTTGGCCCCCGGAGAGGGGCTGTTGTGGCGAGAGTTGCGACCGGAGAGCGAGCCTCTCTAGAGTGTTCGAACCCCGGAAGATTGAAGGCAAATACGAAAAGAGCCGACGTTTTGATTGTTTGCTAAACGTCGGCTTTTCTGAAAGCTTGGAATCTCAGGCTAAAAGCCTAAGCCACTTGAACTGAGTGGAACCGACACCTCCGTTTTCCGACGCTTTTGTTTCCGTAATTAATCAACGCCTGAATTCGCCGTTTCTTTTCAGGTCATTGCTCGCTGTCGGACGCTTACTTATCGTTGCAGTAAATGTTACGACACCAATACTCGGGTTCGGAGCAATTAGGAAGTCAACCATTGACTTCTCTTGCACCTTTATCGCAACCGAGTAGTCAAGGCCATGTTCATCCATAACTGTCGAGAAAACCACTTCGCCATCGACAATAATTGTCGCTCGGCATTCTCCACTCCAATTAGCACCCCATGGCATTACTTTCCCGGCATGACCTGATATCGTCACGGTTCCAGATGCATCGCTAATCCATCTTCTCGTTGCCCATTGTTCAGCCGTGGAATAGTTGGCAGGTCCAATAGCACTGTTTGCATGGCCTCCTTTGGCCCACAGTGAAGTGTAGGACCGACCATCTTCAAGATACCAAACTTCACCAATTGTGAATTCACTGCGCCTACTCAATCCATTCCGTACATCCGTCCCGAAATTCTTGAACAGCTTGAAGTCCGTCGATTGGTTGTACTTGCCATCGGCATCCGTTGAGAGATCCCAATATCCATACTGCCATCCGTTCTTGCCTTGCTCATGACTGAACTCAGCGACAGAATCGCCAATCACATCCGCTGATTCGCTGGAACGCATTTGACCAAGGCAAAAACCTGGAGCAAAGGTCAGAATGGCAAGAGCCGTCAGCCTTGCAAACGATGAATAGTAGTTGATTGCCATGGCTTCGTAGGGCTTGAGATGGAATCGATACAGCGAACTAGTAACTCTCGCACGCTCGCCTGTAGTACCGTTGTAGTGTACTCCGTTTAGCCGCTCAAATGAGATGTGAGGAGCGGATCAATGCAACAGAGCAGAATTGTTTGTTCAGACTCACTAGTTCTTGCTTGAGTAATCCAAACAGGCAGTTGGTTGCGAGAGCCGATGACCGGATTCTCATTAGAACAGGTCCACTTACAAAGCGGACCCCTTTCTCAATCGTGCTATATCGGCAAGTCAGCTTCGTCACGATTTTTCAAAGTGTACTCACGCTGATGTCTTGACAAACCGATCCATTCGTGGACAAATATGTCCATGATGATGGAAACAACAGACGATATAAATCAGCGAATTTCGAGTCAGGTGCGGCGTTTACGTGCCGCGGCGGGATTGTCCCTGGATGCTTTGGCAACCAAAACCGGGGTCAGCCGCTCGATGTTGTCGCTCATTGAGCGTGCGGAATGCAGTCCCACTGCTGTGATTCTTGAAAGACTTGCTGTCGGCCTGAACGTGACTCTGGCGACGTTGTTCGAAGTTGTTACTGAGAGCGAAGTGGCGATTGAACCCGTACAGCGAAGAGCGTGTCAATCGGAGTGGCGTGATCCGGAGACGGGGTATGTCCGGAGAAATTTGTCGCCTCCGCATGTGCCTCAGCCGATGCAACTTGTGGAGATCGAGTTCCCGGGAAAAGCCCGCGTTGTCTTCGAGAGCCACGGACGCGACGTGGCGATCTACCATCAATTCTTTATGCTTGAGGGTACCATCGAAATCACTTACGAGAATCA
>CAIXME010001025.1 GCA_903920425.1 uncultured Pirellula sp.
ATCGCTTCCTTGAGTTTTTCAAATGCGCCTGCATGGAGAAGGGTGTCGATGTGGAGATCTTGTCTCTCTGCTCTCGATTCTTCGATACTGAACATCGATCTGAAAAAGGGATTTGCAAGCGCAACTTGTCCAGTCGGGAGAAGGCTAAATAAACCGAGCGGCATGGCTTCGTAATTTGCCTTCAATCGCATCAGAGCTGCACCCCTTTCCTTCTGGGCTGCCAGACGCTCGACTTTCTCTGTACGGAGTCTTTCCGCCAGTGCGATGGTCGTGACTACCGCGGATGCCATTGATGTTGTCTGGGTATTAACCCCAGGCAGAACGACCGAGATCAAGCCTGAGGCGTAGCCGAGTTCAAGAAAGTAGCCTGAAAAGGTAATCAGCCAGGACAGTGAGTACCAAATCGAAACGGCACTTCGCGTCTTGTAAACAACAAATCCAAGCGAGCCGAGCATCATCAGCATACCAACTGCCGCTGAACCCCAAATCACTGGTAGCAGCGTTGTATGATCAGAAAATGGAGAGCAGAGAAATATTCCAAGGTATATAAATGTTGCTACATTAAGGGAGTTCAATAGTCCAATCCTCTTCAGTTCCTCATTCAAGAGGGCGCAGAAGAGGGCCAAGGTCAGCAAAGGATGGGCGGCTAGGGTGGTTCGAAGGATCGTTAGAAGAAATTCAGGATCTGGGGTTACTCCAAGCCAGTATAAGTCCCAACCGTCATTCACGCTTGCAATGCGCAGGCTAGTGATCAGCCAACCAGCAAAAAGGAAGAATGCCCAGTCACGATTGAATGCGGCGATCACCAGGCTCAGGAAACCTAGGACGACAAAAACACCAATCAGTGAGCCGCCTGCGCGATCAAAAAGACTCGAAGATTTTTTAAATGCGTCAGGAGACCAGAGAAAAGCTTTGGGTCGAGAAACGCCGATAGGGTTGACGTGGCCAATAACGTAGACCAAAGATTGATCAGTTGGTTCAAGATGAACTGCCAGTCCGCCTTTCGCATTCTCTGCGCGGATGCTCGTCGCACGCATCTCCTCATCAATCTGCCAGAACTCAAGTGTAGATGCACGAAGCATCCGGAGTTCCACTACCGTTTTGGATTGAGATCCGTTTGTCCGTACGGGAAAGTACAGCCAAAAAGGGACATTCGGCTGACTTGTTGCCTTGAAGCGCACTCCTGCTTGCCGGTCTTGCAGATGCCGAACCACATCGGAAGGCCCTTTAATTTGCAAGTCCTCCGACAGAAGGACTATGTCGTTCGGTGGAATGGCGGTTGGACGATCTGGTGCTTGCGTAGAAGCTAGGTAGACCGACAAGACCGCGCAGGTCAAGCTGATGACGAGCACGACGAGCGTGACTTGCCGCAAGCGCAGGAGCGGGCGCTTAAGGAAAGAGAAGGTAGGGAGTGGGCGCACGGGCAGTGACCGAGACTTTGATGCTGCGAGTATCGGTGCCTACTGCCCAGCGCTTGAGCACGGTCCGACGGAAGGGTTCAGTCGGGTGTCAGGCGGGAGGGAGGGGACGGTAAGCGACGAAATAGACGGGGTGTCAACCTCTATTTAATCTTATGCCGAAATAATATCTCTGCTTCGTTAATTCGATTCATTAGAGCAGCGGGATGCCCAATGCGTCCACTGAGAATTCCGATGATTCCGTTGTCGCTCGAGCGCGGCGCGGTTGAGCCCACATGCCGCTAACTGAAGAAAAAATTTCTATGTCGGGATGATACGCCTTAAACATGAATTCATAGAGCGGATTCGCTGCCGAGTGCCAATTCCGCTCCGCTGTTCGTACGTCAAAGGCCATCAGCCTAACAGGCACTCCACCTGAGGAGGTTATAGGCACTAACTTGGATTCGCCAGTAAGGTCCCGAAAGCCTAATCTCACATAATCACGATCATTCGGTGGCCGGACTCCCGCTAGGATCCATGCTAATTGCTTGGCAAGGCAGTATCGATGCAGGGATTTGAAAAGGGATAGTTTTACGAGCGAGCCGAGGCGGCCTTGTTTGACCCCGAGACGAGTCACATAGGCTATTGGATTCGACGATATATCTGATGGAAGTTCGATGTCGTATTCAAGTTGTAGCGGAGATGTCAGGTTGGTATCAATCCGCATTGTGCCGAGCGCACTCCCGTCGGCTTTGCTTTCCGCTAAGATAATTAATGAATTCGGGTCTCTATCCTGCGTTTCCGGCTTCTGGAGGTTCGCCATTAGATTTGGCCAATGTCGTCCGTAAGCTTCGGATCGGATGTAGACCGCCTTGTTTAATTGCTCTTCATTTCTGACAATTCGTACTGTAAAGGGTAGTCTGCCCGCATTTAGGCGGGCTTGGCTACGATCTGATGTTACACCGCCGGATTGCGCAGCTAATTCAGGATTCATTGTCATGAGTTGTTGACTCTGCCGGAGTTTGAAGGGCGCGGAGCATTCTAACATGACTCGGTTGGCGTTGCTATTGAACGCGTTGTCGCGCAGTGGTTGGCGTCTAATACCTTCGGTCTATTGCCAAAGACATACTGTCGAGCTTACGATTCCAGTCAAAAGGGGCTCGGTTTTGTCGACGTGATTAGTGGAAAAAAGCGGGGGTTTTGTGGATACCACATGGCATTCGAATCGTAACCGTCGAGAAAGTGCCGACGCTGTCGCAGCTTACCGACAGATCGGGGCAAAGATGAGCGTCTGGGGCGTTCTTGTCGGAGCCTCGCTGGTTGCACTTCTCTTGGCGTTTGAGGGTCTCACGAGAGTTAATTCAAGTGCAATTGTTGTAATTCGCCTCTTGATGCTCGTATTGCTGCTCAGCGTACTGCTGGTCTTTCTGTTCCGCCGGCAGTGGGTTCTAAATAATTATGTGCCTTTCGTAGGCGGGGCTAGCAGTCTGTTTCTTCTTGGTATTCTGGGGCAGATCATAGTTCCTGGCGTATTGGCGCCGAATGCAGGGTTTGATGTCGTACCAGCCTCTTTGCTTGCGATATTTGTGTTGTATGCGTTTCTGAGGTTGCCGGTAGTTCTGTCCGCCTCAATTGGTTTGGCATTCAGCGTTGGTGTGGCTTTGATCCTCGGAGAGTTGGGCCAGGGGCCGAGTTTTTACAGGTCTGTTCTTTATTTGATTTTTTGCAATTTTATGGGGGTGGTGCTCTTGCTCGAAATTCGGGCCCATGAGCAAATTATCTGGATCGACCGAGTGCGGGCGGTTGAGGCTGAGACAGTTGCGCGCTCGCAGGTGGCGGACTGCTCGTCGGCGCTCGAAATGCGTATGGCGTTAGTAGCAGGTATTAATCATGATCTGGCACAGCCCACTCTAGCGCTCGATACTAGTTTGTCTCTGGCGCTCGCCAAGTTAGATCGTGGTGACCTCGCAGGTGGCAGGCTAAGCCTAAATGCTGCGAGAGACTCGATGGTTTATTTACGCGAATCGCTCGGGCATCTTTTGAGTGTTGCCCACGCGGAAAGGGGCAAGAGTCCCGTGCAGCTCGAAGCAGTGGATGTGTGTGAGCTACTTTCCAGGCTAGCAGGGCAGTTTATTTTCGATGGAAATGGTGATGGTTATGAGATTGGCAAGAAGTTTCCGTCTTTTCAGTG
>CAIXME010001026.1 GCA_903920425.1 uncultured Pirellula sp.
CGCACCGACTTGGAGCCACCGGCTGGGATATGTTCCAATTCCCAAATGATCGCGTTTCCATCTTGATCGTTATCAGGTTGCACAACGCCTTCGGCTGCTGCAACCTTTCCGACGGTCACATGCTGCGGAACGGAAACACGTACCATGATCCCATTGAGAGCATCGGTCCCTTCGTTTTTAGCGACCACTTCGTAGTCCCCTTCTTGGTCTACCAAGATTGCGCTCGGACCGTTCACCGTAATTCGAACGCCGGGCAAGGCCATCTCGCGATGAATATCCGATGAGACACCGTGATTAACTTTGCTCGCGGTAGGTGCAGGGCTAGGTTTTAGTGGTTCGGGAATGGTCGGCAGAGAAGCTGGCCGACTCATCTTGCTGACTTCGGAGACTTGGAGCTTTTCTTTTTCCCTAGGGACTGCGACCAAGCCCAAGTTTTTTGCGACAGGTTCCATCGCATCTGGCGTCGGTTGCATTGCCGTAGGTGAGGGCTTGCGAGATTGGGTTAATGGCTCATCTGGCGTCGAGTTTCCAATCTCGATCAGGTTTTTCGGCGGGCTGGACTTGGTGGTGCCGTTCTTGCCTGGACGCGATTCGACACTGCGAGATTGAGAATCTTTATCCTGTAGATCCATCGCGGTTCTCCGCGACGTAGAATTGGTTTCAATCACAACTTCAGGAGCCGTGCTTTTGGCAACGGTTTTGGGAGCTTCGAAGCGATTGCTTGGAGCGCTTGCTGGCTTTGTAGTTGTAGACAGGCCTGAGCCGACTTCACTTTGGTTTCCGCGAATGATGGGAGCTGGGCTGGTTTGAACAGGAGTATCTAGCGGTTCTGTTGTCGCAGGGAACTCCTCAACTTGCAGATCGTTCGTAGCACGGTCTCGTCTTTCTTGGGAACGCGGAAGGTTCCGGAAGGGCTCGCGAGGGATTCGGGGCGCGACGAGACGTGGTGGTGCGGATTCCTCAATGGCCTCTTCAACGATTTCGGTTTCAGACGGGCCTCGAAAAGCCCGTGTAAATGACTTGAGCGGGACCATGAAGCCGTTTCGTCCGGCTTTACCCGCCGTGGGTGTGGCTGGTACTTTCGGTTTGGCTTTTTCTTGGCTCTTTTCCGCAGCCTTGTCGACGGGCTTCTTGTTTGATGTACCAAACAATCGCCCTAAGACATTGGAAGATGGTTTTGGTGAAGGTTCGTCGTCAGAGCCATCCTCCTGCGCATGCACGGTTGTCATCAGAAAAAGGAAGGTGACCAATCCCCAAACCTTCGTTCCTGGAACGCAACTCAAGGTTTTGGTTGTATCAAACATTTTTATGACTCCGGCTCAAACTACGTAGGTCTACGAACACACCTATCAGGAGTCATCGGACGTACGGAGGGGTACGATTGAGTGGATTGGGGTAAATTTGACGGATTTTCAGGTTTCGCGACGGGGGGAAAGCTTGAGGGGGCGGTGTACCATTTTGCACAATGGGAGTCCGCCAGATGTACAAAAATGCTTGTTATCCGTTGCTAAACCTTGGTCTTGCGGCCAATAGTCCGCATTAGCTGGCAAAAAAGCGAAGGCTCGCCTTGGCAATTTCCGACTTATGGAAGAAATCTCAAAGATCTTTGTACGTTCATGTGGTTTGGCTCAGTAGTTGCTTCCGTGGGTGGGGTTGCTACGATTTTGAACAGCGATTGCGTACTGATAATCGGGGATTTGATCGTTTTTTTATGGCGAACGTCTCGGATCAGAAATACGATTAGGAAAGGTCTCGGGCACCCAGTTGCCCTGGAATTGCTCCTTTTTTAGTGTCCAAATTCGTAGTCGGTAGATTTTATGTCTCTCGTCCGCACCTCCATTCGAGCCAATTCGGAGCGAATAACCATGTTGATTCGTAGTTTTTCGGCGTTCCCAAAGCGGGTTGTAACCGCATCTCTTTCTACTGTTTTAGGCATTGGTCTCATTGCCGGAAACAGCCTTTGGGCCGACACTGTCGACGCCAAAACCAATCGCTTGGTAACCTACCAAGAAGATGGTAAGACCTTATTTGCCTTGAGTTTACTGCCAACGCAGGATTTCAAGGCTGCCGTCTCGCCTCGCGTTGCGATTGTCGTAGATACGTCTGCGTCGCAAAGTGGCGTGTTCCGCTCGGACTCCATTGAGATTGCCCAATCGATTGTCGAAGCGTTGCCGGAGGGGGCAATAGTTACCCTGCTCGCTTGCGACGTGGAGCCAGTGGTTCTTGCCAAAGCTTCCTTGGCAAGCAGCGACGCGATCACCGAGGGATTCAAAAAGCTTGAAATGCGAGTTCCACTGGGAACGACCGACTTAGCAAGCGCGTTGCGAGTTGCGTTGTCCGAATTGGGTGGCAAGCCTGATGCCAATGTCATCTACATTGGTGATGGGGTCCATCTCTCCAATCTGATCAATACCAATGAGTTCGAAGGTTTGGTCGACGAGTTTCGTGATTTGCGAACAAGTGTTCACTCGATGGCCATCGGTCCGAAAACGGACTGCGAATTCCTATCGACGATTTCGAATCACACGGGTGGCAAAGTTTATGTCCGCCAAAACATCACTGGTGTAACCACTCAGCAAATCGGATCCGAGTTGTCCAAGACAGCTTTGGCTCCTGTGTTCTGGCCATCGACTGCGGTTATGCCAAAGGGATTCGCAAAGACTTTCCCAGCAAAGCTTCCGCCGCTTCGACAAGATCGTGACTCGATCTTGATCGGTACACTCCAAGGTGATTCGGTTGCCAACGAGAAGCTGGAAATTACGGGCACTGTGAACGGCCAGTCGGTTTCGATGAACTGGTCGTTGACCAACGAATCTTCCAATCCCGATTTTGGATTCCTTTCGCAAGTCGTAGCCAAGGCGGAGCCAAACGCAGGCTTGCTTTTGCCAACTCCTGGTTCGGATGCATTGCGGGAATTGGGTTTGATGCTTGCAAGCACATCGGACCAACTGGTTAAAGACGCGCGATTCGCGTTGAATTCAGGCGAATTTGACGTTGCCGTTCGGATTGCCAAGGAAGCGTTAACTCGCTCTCCAAACAACATGTCAGCACAAAACGTTCTCGACGCGGCCGAAGAGTCGTTGCGAGCAGCGAAGCCAGTTAAAGCTAAATCGGGAACATCGCGGATCGTCAAGTTCGTGTCGTTCCAAGATGATCCTTTTGCTGATCCACCAACGCAAGCTGGCGGAAACGCTCCAACAGCACCGTCGGGAACCGACAATCCTTTGGGAGACGAAGCAGCAGCGGCAGCCGTCGCGCCTGCTCCATCGACTACTTCTGCAGAAATGGTCGCTCCTGGTGGGTTTGGAAACCTCGGGTCATCCAATGATCCTTTCGGTGAACTATCCAATGCGTCGGATCTTCTAGCGGAAGACGACGGAATGCGTCGCGTAGCAGCACAGCAGCTTGAGGCACTCGTAAAGAGTGAGCTCGGACGAGCACGCAAGAGCAATGACCCAGCATCCGCAAAGGTTGCACTCAAGGTCTTGCAAGACCAAGTGCGACGCGCAGGCGAATTGGATCCAGCTGGTCGAGCACGGCTCGAAGCTCAGGTCTCCAGCGCCATCCAATCTGCAGCCCGCGCTGAGTCGGTCATGAAAGAGCAAATTGCTCGTCGTGAAGCAGTGCAAGCGAGCCAGTCGGCTTCGAAGCGATTGTTGGCTGAATCGGAACGACGTTCGGCGACGATTCAACAATTGGTAGAACGCTACAACTCTCTGATCGATCAGCAATTGTGGGCAGCTGCCAACAATGAAATTGCACCTCAAATCACAGCTCTCGATCGAGGCTCGACCATCGACATCGTCACCAATACGATGTCGAATATTGCAGCCAACGAACAGTTGATTCGGGATGTTATCAGCAAACGACAGCGAGCTTTTGTTGACAGCTTGTACTTGAACGAATTGGCATTCATCCCGTTTGTGGATGAGCCACCAGTCCGTTATCCACCAGCAGACGTATGGCAAGCGTTGAGCGCTCGTCGTCTAGAACGATACGGTTCGATCGACCTGTCGGGTGGCAATGAAGCGGAACGTTCGATCTTCCGTGCACTGAAGGAACGAGGCGATGTCAACTTTAACCAAAAGCCTTTGTCGGGCGTGGTCAAGTACTTTGCTGATACCTATTCGATTCCGATTGTTATCGACGACAAGGCACTGCAAGAAGAGAACATTTCGCCTGACGAACTCATCACTTTGGAGTTGCCACCAATCTCCTTCCGCTCTGCGTTGAAGTTGATCTTGGAACCGCTCGAATTGACCTACGTGATCGAAGACGAAGTCATGCGAATCACGACCAAGAAGACCTCGGCTAACGTTGTTCGAGTCTATCCAGTTGGCGACCTTGTCGTGCCAATCATCAGCATGGGTGGTGGCGGCGGCATGGGTGGTGGAATGGGCGGCGGTATGGGTGGAGGCATGGGCGGCGGCATGGGCGGCGGCATGGGCGGCGGCGGCATGGGAGGCATGGGTGGTGGCGGCATGGGAGGAATGGGCGGCGGCATGGGTGGAATGATGGACGTGAAAGACCAACCCACCAAAGCAGATGCACAGACTTCACCATCCGATCTCGTTGACAAGATCGTTGCAACCGAAGGAGGCGAGCGCCTTCTTGCTGAATCCGCTTTGTCGAAGTGGGTCGCAGGCAAGATGGATCAAGCCAAAAAGGCTGCGTTAGCAAAACAAGATAAGGACGTTCGCAAGCACTTCCAAGAAGTCATCGATGTCGTTAGCGACGCCATGCGAAGAACTTTGCCTGCACCTTGGATGTATCAGGCCTTGAGCACAGCTATGGAAGGTTGCGAGTATCCTGGAACCGAAATCCGTCGCGTTCTGCTATCCAGCATCGACTTTGGTGGAGATGTGGATGCGGCAGTCAAGATCGGAAAGTATCTTGCTGGACAAGGTATGAAGCGTGAAGCTCTATCCGTTTTACGCGATGCGAATCGAGCCAACCCAATGCTCAAAGAGCCTTTGGAACTCGGATTGCAACTTGGTATGGAAATCGAAGACCAAGATGCCATTCGCTGGGCGAGCACAGGCATCTTGAGCCAAGCGTGGACCGATGATCAGCTTCCCTTGATTGAAAAAGCGTTGTTGGCTGCCAAGGCTGCTTACATTCGCTTGAACTCATCCAAGGAAACCATGGGTGCATTCGCATTCGAGCAAGAACTCAAGCAATCGCAGATTCGCGATATCGTTGTTCGTGCAGTGTGGACAGGGGACGCCGATATCGACGTCAGTGTCGAAGAGCCAACGGGAACGGTTTGTGACAAGACCAACGCAAGAACTGTCAGTGGTGGTTTGTTGCTCGCAGATGGTTCTTCATTGGACAAGCCGAGCAAAGACGGATTCTCCGAAACCTATGTTTGTGCCAACGGATACGCAGGACAGTACAAGATTCTGATCCGCAAGGTTTGGGGCGAAGTTGCTGGTGGAAAAGTCACTGTGAACATTGTGACCGATTACGGTACCAAGGACCAAAAGGTAACCCAACATCAAGTTACCATTCGGAATGATGCAATTGTTACAGCGGACGTGAAGACTGGGCACCGCAAGGAGCCAATCGTCGAAGCGCAGCTAGCCAAGGTTCAATCGCGAAAGTCAGAAGCGAGCAACGCCGTTTTGGCTCAAATTGAACCAGCAGCGGGTGATGCCGAATCGCCTGCCGGTTCACCTGGTTACTATCAGCAATTGCTCGCTGCGTACGCTAGCGGCCGCAACAGTGCTGGCAGCAATGGACGCCCAGGCTTTCCATTGTTTGGACGAGGGGTTGTCGGCTATCGTCCGATCATCACCGTCATCCCTGCTGGAACTCAAATGAGTACCTTTGGGGTTGTTTCGGGTGACCGACGATATGTTCGCGTTTCTCCGTCGCCTTTCTTCACGGACATCGTAGCAGTGGATTCGTTCAATACCGTTACTGGTGGAACGACGAGCGGCGGCGGCAGCGGCCTCGGCGGTGGTGCTGGTGGTGGCGGCGGCGGCGGCGGCTTCGGTGGTGGTGGCGCGTTCTAAGCAGTTCGCCAGTTAAAAAAACTACAAACCGCGGCTCCACAAAGCCGCGGTTTTTTTATTGCAATCGAACAACACCAGTTTGGACCGCAGCGAAAAAATCAGGAATGCTCCCCAGGAGATCATCCCGACCCAGTAGTTCCGC
>CAIXME010001027.1 GCA_903920425.1 uncultured Pirellula sp.
CCGAGGGTACGGTACTTGTCAGCCAGCTTCATGAGGAAGTCATAGTATTGGAATACTTTGCTATCCTTTGGCTTCATGGTCTTGTTGACGAGAACTTGCTTGAGTTCGCTGTCAGCGGTCGCGATGGCGCCGTGGAACACTTCACCGGTCGTACCGTTGATGCTGATGTGATCGCCTTCCTTGAGGGTCACACCTTTGCACTTCAATGTACCCTTGTGGTAATCGATCTCGATATCGCCAGCACCGGCGACACAGACCTTGCCCATTTGGCGAGCAACTAGAGCAGCGTGGCTGGAAACACCACCGCGAGCGGTCAGAATACCGTCGGAGGCGATCATACCGCGGAGATCTTCAGGGCTGGTTTCGATACGAGCCAGGACGACGCTCAGACCTTTGGCAGCCAATTCTTCGGCTTTACCAGCGGTGAACACAACGGAACCGGAAGCAGCACCAGGTCCAGCTGGCAAACCGACAGCCATCAATCGGCCTTCCTTACGAGCTTTTTCGTAAGCGGAGGTATCGAAGATCGGTTGCAACAGTTGGTTCAGCGCTTCTGGATCACCCGACTTGATCGCGTGCTCAGGAGTCATCAACTTTTCCTTGACCATGTCGTGTGCAATCTTGACATAGGCCAAAGCAGTTCGCTTGCCGTTACGAGTTTGAAGCATGAACAGCTTCTTCTTCTCGATGGTGAACTCGAAGTCTTGTACGTCGCCGAAGTTCTTTTCCAAGGTCTTGCGCACTTCGTTCAGCTCTTTGTGAGCTGCCGAAATGATCTTGTCCTTGGCCATTTCCGCGATGGTCAAAGGTGTGCGAACGCCAGCAACGACGTCTTCACCTTGTGCGTTGACCAAGTATTCGCCGTAGAAGACGTTTTCGCCGTTGGCAGGGTCACGAGTGAACGCAACGCCGGTCGCACAATCGTCGCCCATGTTACCGAACACCATCGCTTGTACGTTAACCGCAGTACCCCACTCATCTGGAATACGATACTTTTGGCGATAGAGAATCGCGCGATCGTTCATCCAAGAGCTGAACACGGCGAACACAGCGCCTTCCAATTGCTTCATTGGATCGGTTGGGAATGCCTTGCCGGTGAAATCCTTGATCAGCTTCTTGAATCGCTTGACCAATTCTTGCAGGTGTTCGGCCGACAGTTCGGTGTCGTCTTTGACCTTGGCTTCTTTTTTGAGCTGGTCCATTACCTCTTCGAACGGCTCGTGATCATTTTCGTGCTTCTTTTGCACGCCCATCACCACGTCACCGTACATCTGCAAGAATCGTCGATACGAATCCCATGCAAAACGTGGGTTGTTGGTGGCGGCTGCTAGGCCTTCGCAGGTCGCATCATTGAGACCCAAGTTCAAGATCGTATCCATCATACCGGGCATCGAATCGCGAGCACCCGAACGGACCGAAACGAGCAACGGGTTCTTGACGTCGCCGAACTTCTTGCCAGTTTCCTTTTCCAGCCACTTAACAGCCTTTTCCATGTCCGCAGCTAGCTCGACAGGTGGCTTCCTACCATTCTTGTAATACGAAACACAAACTTCCGTTGTGATAGTGAAGCCCGACGGCACAGGCAGACCAATTTTGGTCATTTGGGCGAGGTTGGCACCTTTTCCACCGAGCAGAGCCTTCATGTCTCCGTTACCATCGGTTTTCGATTTGCCAAAGAAATAAATCAACTTGTTAGCCATGGCCGAATGCAATGCTCCCGTGTTTCTGCAAAAATCTAAGGGTCCGACGGCGTCGGAAGTCTGTTTGACAAGTCCCAAAATAACGGGCGAAAAGTGTACTTTCGCCCCTACAAACCGTCAATTGCCATTACCCACTTGGAACCAATCAATCGCCCCTCATGATCGTTCCCGAGCACCTCGCATGCGTTTTGCGCGCATTGACATCCTCTGAGCTTCCGCACGTCCTAAGATCCAGCCAATGCGAGATGTTGTCGTTCACTTCACGCAGGGGCCCGTGGGTAAGTATCCTGCGATGCGAAGTGAACACCTCATGGTTGATAACCCCCATTTCGAAGGGTAAACCACCTGGCGACCAAACCTTGAAAATCCCTGGCGATTCCGCATCTTCATCAAGCAACTGGAAGCAATCAATGCTGCAAACCGATCTCTTTCGCGATGCAATTTTGAATCACTCCAACTCGGAAGAGTCGAACTCGATTGCAGGCAACGCGCATGTATTCGAGAACGAAACAGGCCTCGGCTTTGTCTGTATTCAATGCGTTGGTGTTCGCTTGGCTGCCGAACTTCTGCATCAACAAGGCCCACCGCCGGCTGCGATTGTTACAGACTGGCGGCATCAGCTTGCAACTTTTTGCCCTCAAAAAACGGGAAGCGATTTCGCTACCGATACCACCATTGTGTCGTATTGCGCTTCGGAAACGCTGGTGACCGAAGAGGGGCTGTTGATTCCCTTATCTCAAGCTTTAGCCGTCGTTCGCGCCGCGTCCGAATTTGATCCAACAGAAATGGCCTTCCAGTCGCACCACCGTCCGATCATCGCCCAATGGCCATGGCAGGAGACCAAGCTGTCCAAAAGCAATGCCTTGTCGCAACCCATCGCCAATCCAGACGAATCGAGCTTCAGCGAGCTTCTACCGATTCAGAATCTTCAGACAACGGTTCGACAGGCAAATCGAAAGAAAAAGCCCGATGTCCGGACCAAAGTCGCCGCTATAGCTACCGCAACGGTTGCGATCGGCGGCATCGCATCTTGGTTTCTTTTTCAAGTAACCACCTCCGAGCCAAGCGATTCCATTCGGGCCGAATCGACTGCTTCCAAATCGGATCACCCAGCGTCCGGCACAGACAACTCAGCGACGACGAAGCAAAAGAACGCGCCGCAATCATCTCCAGCCCTGGCGTTACGTACTACAGGAGCATCTTCGGGCACGGAACCAGAGTCGCAGCCCAGTGTGCCTGAACCGGCCGACGCAGTTGTTGCAAACTTGACCACCCTAGAAACCCCAGTCGGAATGCAAGATTCCAGCGAGAGCAACTCCGAAAGCGAATCCCTGGAAACGCTTCTTTCCTCGCTCAACCCGAAAGAACCTAACAGCAAGTTCAGTCTCGCATCGGTAAGTCCAACCTCGATCATCAGCAACGCGCTAAATGACAAACAGAACGGGAGTGTTTCCAGTGCAACGACCTCCGACAACGCAGGCAGCACAGTAAATCCACTCAGCGAAGCCAACGTAGGCGGACAGGACCGCGATGCACCTGCACTCCGAGACCAGGACACCGCAGACAACGCGATGGGATCGGGTACCGATGATGAGGCCGAGGCAACCGACGACGCGGGTACCGAACTGCCGAGCGTCTCTACGACAACACCTGAAATCTCATCGCCGAATGAAGTAACCAAGTCGTTCGTGCTCAACAGCGCGCATCGTAAAGAACTGATCGCTTTTGAACAACGCCTTTCCCCGAAGCTGAGTCGCTGCGAGGTTTTACTGAAGCTCTCAGACGGGCTGGTCATCGAACCTGCTGAGCCGGTTACCATTGAGGGTGTTGGGACAACCCGGTGGAAAATCGCTATCGAAGATGAGGAGCCTGAGCTTTTGCTGGAACTCCAATCGAAACCAGGCGGTCGATGGCTTTGCACTTTTCAAGTCGCTATGAGAGAGACTTCTGTTGCGACGTTAGTTCCATTAGGCCCCCGCGATGCTCAATATGTGGGCCTGAGGCTATTGGAATACCACCAGTGGCTTAACAATTCGATTACCACGCTTCAAGACGCCAAGGCTAGAATTGGAAAGCGGTCTCGGTTCGATTTCGTTGGCGAGATCAAGAAAATGGAACGCCAACAGCGTGAAGTAGAACAAGCGATCGAGCGATGGAAAATCATCGCGAGATTAAGCCACCTACTCTATGATGACAATGAGATTCAAATAACGATGCACGGTGTTGGAATCGACACGCCAAAGCCGACACCCCCGCCGCCAACTTGAGATAACCATCCGTTCCCAGCGATCGCCCCCCCTCATTCATTTGTCGGGGATGGCCTGTGCCCAACGTTTCACGCTCTTTATCCCTCTCCCATACCTCCCAAACAACACGCAGCAGGAGCCAGAAATGAAATCCATCGCATCTCTTTTCCTAACTTGTACATTCGGCACGGTCATCAGTCTTGCATTGTGCGTTCCCAAGCATGAGCAACCATCGGGCGAAATGGCTGGAAGTGCACCGGAAACGCAGAACCCTACTTCGCAAAAGGAATCGTCCTCTGAAAAAGATCTTCGCGAAAAACTAGTAGGCTCCTGGAGGATTGTCTCAGCGTCTTTCGATGGCAAGCCGAGTGAGTTGCATCGCACTTCCGTTACCATCAAACACATTACGCCAGTCCATATCATTTGGATTGGTTATCAGCCTGAAGATAGAAAGATATTCCGGAGCGCAGGTGGCTCATGGACCATCGCAGAGGGCAGATATGTGGAAACGATGAGGTATGGATTAGCG
>CAIXME010001028.1 GCA_903920425.1 uncultured Pirellula sp.
ACTTGTGAAAGTTCCGGCGAATCGCTAGCCTCAATCGCCCATCCATCACGATCTGAGTCGCCCAGCGTAAAGGCTCCGCTTCGGAAGAGTTACATCTTCCGCTACCAGAAATCGTAGCGGAACTTGTGAAAGTTCCGGCGAATCGCACAGCCTCAATTGCCCACCAATCACAATCTGAGTCGCCCTGCGTAAAGGCTCCGCTCCGGAAGATTCACATCTTCCGCTACGGCTGGAGAATTCACATCTTCCGCTACCTCAGGATCAATACTTGGAATGGAAATTCACTTCGACCGTTTCCACGCAAACGGAGATACTATGATTGATGGCCAACTCATCGGAGATAACCCGCAGAACTTGCTCTGCAATTGCAGACCGCGTAATGATCTCGATACGTACTTGATCCAACGGGCGACGTTCGACTTGATTCAATCCGGAACGCCCCAGGCCTCGACACGAGATCGATGTGTATCCAGAGACGCCGAGAACGACGGCCTTGTCGATGATGGTATCCTCGAGTTGAGGGTCACACACAATCGTCAATCGACGCAGGGCCGTTAGTCCTTGCTTGCGTGCAGACATCGGGTGTGTCGATAGCTGCTTGTGCCCTTCAAGTCCTCGCACTTCCAGCGTGAGCTGGTTTTGCTCGAACTCGAGTTGCAACTCGTGCAGCTTTTCCATCACACTGTGGTCGACAAGCTTGGCTGACGACAGATCGACAATCACGTTGTTTCTACCTACCAAGCCCACTTGCTCTATCTGCCGCCTGAACGGAATAAAATTGGAAAAGACGGCCGAACCGCGGGCCAGAATCAATACGGTATTGTCGTCTTGTTCTGACACTTCCAAGTAAGGCAAGAAGATCGAGGAGAGAGGCAGACCGTTGTACATGTGTATCGAAAGCTTGACCGCAATTCCGATTGCAATCCCGATTAGCAAGTCGGTGGCCAAAACGGAAACAAGCGTAACGACGAAAATGATCAGCTGCTCACGCCCGGTTTTGTAGACGTTGATAAACTCCGTTGGAGATGCGAGCCGGTATCCAGTGTAGACAAGCATCGCGGCCAATGCGGCGAGCGGCACACGGTGGATCAGCGACGGCAATAGTGCCACAAACGCCAGAAGCAATACGCCGTGCCAGAAGTTCGCGAATCGCGTTCTTGCACCGTTGTCGATGTTCGATTTGCTTCGGACAATCTCCGAGATCATGGGCAATCCACCAATGGTTGCAACAGCGGTGTTCGCTATCCCAACTGCGACCAAATCGCGATCCAAATTTGTTTTGCGACGCCACGGATCGATCATGTCGATCGCTTTGGCACTTAGCATGGACTCAAGAGACCCGATCAAGGCGAACATGACGACCCATTTGATCGCTATCCACGTGTAGGCAGGATTGGTAAACGCTGAAAAGTCTGGGAACGCCAGGGCACTCAGTAGATTACTTGGCACTTTGACTAAGAACTGTTCGCCAAGTTCATAGCTTTCCCCCATGAACGTATAACTATGCTCCTCTGCGAGATCAAAATACAATCCCATTGGGACAGCTACCAAGAGTACTAGCAATTGCGATGGGACCGCTTTGACAATCGGATTGCGCGTGATGGACTTCCAGAATCCGAATCCGAACAAAATGGCGAGGCTTACAATTCCGATGATCGCGATATCGGGGTTGGCATGATAGAACTTTTCTGGCAACGATCGCAATAACTCGATCGGGTCACCTTTGGCCGTTTGTCCAATCGCAAACGGCAACTGCTTCAAAATGATGATGACTCCGATCGCCGCCAACATGCCATGAACT
Source organism: uncultured Pirellula sp. (assembly GCA_903920425.1). GTDB lineage: Bacteria > Planctomycetota > Planctomycetia > Pirellulales > Pirellulaceae > JBKCUI01. The sequence goes on from CAIXME010001028.1 coordinate 1,802, forward strand.
ACGGCTGTCGGAAAGAAATCTCCAAGAACTCCAGCCCGAACAAAACCAAAGACAATCTGTATCAATCCAGCCACAACACCAACGGCCAACACCATACGATACGCTTGAAAGTCAGCCGCTGAATCGACCCCACCGGTGTAACCAAATTGCGTTACCGCGCCAAAGACAATCACGATCATACCCGCAGCAGGGCCTTTGATCGTGAGTTCGGAGTTGCTCATAAAGATCGTCAGTATCGATCCGACAATCGCTGTGAAAACGCCCGCGATGGCTGGAAAACCAGAGGCGAGAGAGATCCCCAAACACAACGGCAACGCGATTAGAAAGACCAGTAATCCGGATACAAAGTCATATCGAAAATACTTTGTAAATCCTGCCGCGTTGCCGACGGGGATTTCGTCTGACATATTTATGGGTTTTTGTCTGGGATGGTCCGACATGATGATGAGCCTTGTGTGCGACTGTACGATTTCGAAGTGTTTAGCGCAAGCGACGTAGGCCGTTGCGAACCAGCGTGCAGATGTCAGTTTGCATCGTGCGGTGCTGAAGTAGTTTGAATAACAATGCAACCAGGAATTGCACTGACCAGACTTCGACTACGTGTTCCGGGAGAGAGAGAAAACAGCAATCGACAGAGATTATCCCCTATGGGACGGAGGCCCGCGAAGCGACTGCGGGGTAAATCGAAGCTGCGTACAAGGGGAGTTCACCGAATCGTTTGCAATGAACCATCGGAGCCACCACTGCCTGCAATCCACCTCGTTCGGGATCAGCCCCATGTCGAAGTCCACTTCGACGATTTCATCGGCAGCAGCCCAAATCAGCTCCGACTGCTGCGTTGCGTCCAAACGATTTGAGAAGAGCGATGGAACAAGCGCAATGGCGAGAACCAGGCAAAGCAGCCCCCACGCTGTCATTCCATAACGCTCTGCTTGGATTTGCGTTTGGTTCATGAATACAAAGGATGTTCGCGGTGACCGGTGCCGTGCACAGTTCGCTCTCATACGAGAGCACACGCACTATCATAACATCAAAAAACACTTGTGCCGGGGTTAACAAGTTTGTTAGGAAACGGCGAGACACAGCCAATTAAGCATGGATTTCGCGGCACTCGCATGCCAGCGGCCGTGATTGCTAAACGTCGTATCTTGATCACCCGGTCCGCTAGCAAATCAAGCAGCTGAGATCGATCTTGGCAAAAATTCCAGGATTTGCTAAAGCTCCTATTGGCCGTTTCGTAGATTTGGGTTTCGTTCCATTCAGGAGGCGATTGATTGTGATTTCTCCATTGGATATCAGCACCAGTGCTTTGGTGGCTCAGCGTGTTCGACTGAACACGATTTCGGGCAACATCGCGAACATGTCGACTCTGAAAAACGAAGAAGGCGAGAACAAGCCTTACCAGCCACGATTCGTTGTTTTCGAAACCGACGACAAAACAGCAGAAGGGGGCGCCGCAGGCTTGAAGGCCCCCAAGGTTGAAATCAGCGATATCGAACCAAACTATCGCTATCAACCGGAGCACCCACTGGCTGCAACCGAAGGTCCACATAAAGGGTACGTAGCGTATCCCAAAATCGACATGAACGAACAATTCGTTGACGCATTGGAAGCATCCCGCGCCTACGAAGCCAACGTCGGGGTAATGGAAGTTACCAAAGGAATCTCCCGCCAAACGCTTAGCATTCTCGCTTGATTACATATCGGTCCATAGCCAAGACGCCTCACTAACTCATGCAAATTCACGCTGATTCGTTGACCTCGCAACACGCTGACAAAGTCATGCGATTGCTGCAACGCGCAAACAATCAGGCGAACCCGTCGAAGCTGACCGAAGGCAATCCATTTGTCAGCATGTTGACCGACGGTATCAAACGCGTCAACGATATGCAAAACGACTCGCAAAACCAATTGGAACAATTGATCACCGGTGGGGACGTCAATCAAGCAGAAGTGTTCACGAGCATTCAAAAGGCAGACATGTCTTTTCGGATGCTTGTTCAAATTCGAAACAAACTAATGCAAGCCTACGAAGAAATTAACTCCATACGTGTTTAAGGGTAACTTTAGATCATGAATCAATTGCAGCAATTGAATCAGATTGCGAACCGAATGCGTGCATGGTTAGTAAGCGTTGCTGGGCATCCACAGCTCAGAATCAGTTTGCTCTCGGTTGCCTTTACGCTCTGCTGCTATTGGTTGGTTTCTTGGTGCAGCATCACGCATGAGGCGTTATTGGGCGGCAAGTCCTTTAGCACAGAAGAAATCCAGAAACTCGAATTCTCCTTTGCCAACAACGGGCTCCGAGATTACGAGCAACACGGATCGCAGTTCTATATTCCCATCATCTCACGACAAAAGTACTACGATGCATTAGCCGACGCAGGCGATGCGAGTGCACCAAAGGTACGAGTTCCATCGACAAGCAAAGAAGACCTACCTTCTGCGAATGCACCTGAATCGTAGGCCCCAAAGCGTTCGCCTGCTTGTTCGTCTTCCGTGTTTCAAGACCTCATTTTCAACCGCGTTTAAAGCAAAAGCAAGTTCATGAATCAATTGAATCAGTTTATGCAACAAATGCGTGCACTGTTTTCGGGTATGACCCCGCAGACACGTTTGATGGCGGCGTTGCTTTCGGTTGGCATCGTCATCAGCTGCGTCTTCCTCGTCCAAGGGTACAGCGGTACGAGCGGAGCACTTGAGCCGCTTTTCGGTGGGCAGTCTTTTAGCGATACCGAACTACGGGATTTCGAGATCGCTTTTAGCAACAAAAGCCTCAGAGGCTACGAGCTACGAGGAACACGCGTTTACATTCCGACCGCCTCCAAGAGCGAATACTACACAGCGATATCGGATGCAAAAGTAACTCCGCAAGGGATGGGAGCAGCCTCCGATGGAATCCTCAAAAGCAATGACTTCATGGAGTCGAGCAAGTCTCTAGAAGCAAAGCACCGCGCAACCAAGAATAAAGAGCTTGCCAACAATTTGAAGCAAATGAACGCGTTTATCCAGGACGCGAACATCACCTACGACGAGCAGCGAGAAGGTTTCTCCGCGGAACGCCGCAAAGTCGCGAGTATCGCGATCAAAACCAAGAGCGGTCGACCGCTGACGAGCGAACAGAAGCGAGGCATCATACTGTATATCGAAAAATCGTATGCCGGTCTCAAGCAAAAGGACATTGCACTCATGGACCTGAGCGACGCGAGGACGATGGTCCCATCGGACGACCCCAGCGCGCTAGCAACCACCCGATACTATGATATTCAACGGCAACGCGAGGACGAATTGCGCCAGCGCGCGGAGCTACTTCTAACCGATTTCGGCGACATCCGCGTGGACGTGAACGTAGAGCTGGATACCACGCTGCGAGAAGAAACCGAGCAGCTGGATTACAAAGAAAAGCCTACTAACATCCAGTCCACCACGTTCAAGAAAGATTCGAAATCGCGTCGGCCGACCCCACAGGGCCGCCCAGGCGCAGAACCCAACGCGCTGGCCAACACCGGCGCCCAGCTAAATAGCACAAACGATCAAACGACCGATTCCAAGGAAACGACTGAGAATTTGAAAAGCGTTACAGGCAACACGTTGACGCGAAAAGAGATTGCAGGCTTACAAACCAGGCGCGTTCGGTTCTCGGTTTCGGTCCCCTTCTCTTATTATCGCAAGGCCTTCATCCACAAATGGCAGGAGTTCAATCCGGGCAAAAAATTGAGTGAAGCACCGGAGTTCAAGGAAGCGGATCAACAAACGCTGATGAAGGAAACCGAGCTAAGCATTCAAAACAAGATCAAGCCGATTTTGCCCATCGGTGCACCTGGCGAAGATAGCTTGCCCAAGGTTGAAGTAACCTACCATTACGACATGCCTGTTCCGGAGCTTCCAAGCCCATCAACAACCCAGATTGCATTGAATTGGTTAGCACAATCGTGGCAAACGTTGGCATTGCTCGGAATCGTTGGGATAGCTCTCGTATCGCTTCGGTCCTTTGCCAAAACCGCTCCTGGCTCCAACGATGCTGATTTCGAGCGAGGGTTCGACCTACCGCTCGACGATGCAACAGACATCGATCTCAGTTCGCTAACGGATGAAGAAAGCGATCTTTTTGTAGACAAACCTGAAGAGGAACCGTTACCGCCTCGGTTGCGGACCAGCGGTGGTGACCTCAAGAGCGATCTGACGTCCATGGTGCGGGAAAATCCTGATGCGGCCGCAACCTTGCTACGCAATTGGATCTCAGGTAACGTAAAGTAGCGAACCTCCCAGCGACGCGATCGAACTATCCGGTCCGATGAATCAGAACGAGGCTGACGAGCCGCGTTCTGTCTTTTATAGGGGCACAAGATGATTGAAAAACAGCCCCTCAACCCGTATGCGTCTCCTTCGGTACCGGACCATTTAGAGCAACCAACTGCAGAAGATTTTGCAGAGGCCTCGTTTGCTGGGCTCGTCACTGCTGAACAAATAGCTGGTACTTACTGGACTCCCAATCGCGTAGTCGGCTGGATGGCTTTCCTTTTCATCGCTGGCCCTATCGCAATGGCAACTCTCAACGCAGAAAGATGGGACCGGCTAAGCACGTTGATCATTGGCGGAACATTGCTCTGCACCTTCGTATGCGTGGTCTGGTATATCCTCCGACAGAGTTTCAGCAGAACGGACAACCTGCCCTACCTGAAACGACTCTCGAGAACCAGACCATGGCTTGCAGGCCAAATTCACGGTTCGGTAAATGCAGTATGCTTGACCTATTGGAGTGACGATTTTGGGATGGCTCTACGCCACGGCGATATCTACAAGCGAATTTCCAATCGCGGGCTAGTCATTTATCATAACGCTCTGCCAACCGCGGTTATTCCAACCACTTGCTTTTTGCAGAGCGATTGGCACGCTGCATTGGATCTCATGCAGTTGCGACTTCCCAGTCCAATACG
>CAIXME010001029.1 GCA_903920425.1 uncultured Pirellula sp.
CGGAACTTGTGAAAGTTCCGGCGAATCACCCGTGGCAAATGCCCGTTGGCGATGTTTGGAATTGCCTGGCGTAAAGGCTCTGCGATCGGAAGATTTACATCTTCCGCTACAAGAAGACACGGAAGATTCACATCTTCCGCTACGAAGTCAGAGGCACTTATCGAGAGCGCTTACTTGACCGCAAGCTTTTTTGCCTTGCTCATCATTTCGTTTCGGAGTGCATTTTCTGCGGCCTTTACTTCCCGGGCCGAATCTGGATTGCGAGCGACCCAGTCTTGCATATCATACCAACGCTGGTCGATCTTCTTGCTCGCTTGCGCTACGGCATCGGTCAGTTTCTTGAAATCCGTAAGCGGCTTGAAAATACAAGCCTCTGCACCGAGGTGCGTTGCCTTGAGCAACGTATTGATCGAAACCATCCCCGTGCACATGATCACTTGGATACTCATGTCCAGTCGCTTGATTTCTTGCAAGAGCGTCAAGCCGTCTTTCTCTGGCATGTCGATGTCTAGCAGCACGATTTGAGCTCGGGTCTCGATCATCTTCTCGATAGCAACCGTGGGGTCTGCAAGTGAGTAAACGGTCATGTCATCTTTGGTAAGCAATCGGCTTACCAATCGCAGGATGGATGGATCGTCGTCAACATGGAGAACGTTTTTTGGGAATTTCATGGCGTGGGATTCCTCGGTTGATTTTTCGTTCGTGCAAAGTGAAAGTTGGAGATAAGAGACCTCGAAAAAAGACAATCTAGAGATGTTTTCCCTATGCTCATTTCAGCCTCAGCGTTGGAATATCGCCCAGCTAGCCCCAATTAAACGGAGAAAAGAGTGGCAGGTAGCATGTTTTGCACTTCTCCGCGTGTGGTTTGTACCTGATTTACCTTCCGTGATGCCGATGTCGTCCCTCACGAATTGGAATCACCATAAAAATCGGAAAAGGACGTACATTGGAGTTTTTCTGAACCAATGAAAACATAGCTCGCATCGGTCGTCCGAGCTTTTGCTTTACGGATATCCGCATTAATTCATGCTCACATCGTCGGTGTAAAAGGTATCTATTCACAATAGAGAAGCTTTTGCGTTCGCAAGGTTGGGGCAATGCATTATACGATGCGGATCTTCGATATACTTTGCCCTGAGAAACGACCTGTATGTTCCACACCCCGATTTTGATTAGAGGCCTATAAATAATATGAAAGTTTTCCACTGGAGTTTGGCGGTTTGCCTGCTGGTGATCGCAGCTATGTCGCCGAGTTTGCAATCTCAAGAGGGGACATCCAAAGTTCTTCCTTCACCTGACTTCAAATTCCCCGGAAAGGTTGGAAAGACGTACAAAGAGTCCGATCCGCCTCAATTCCCACAGCCGACCAAAGCACCCAAAGGTGCGCCAAACGTAGTGTTGATCTTGCTCGATGATTCTGGCTTTGGTCAGTATTCTACCTTTGGAGGCAGTATTCCTTCCCCGACGCTAGACAAGCTGGCGAACGAAGGTCTCCGTTATAATCGTTTCCACACCACTGCATTGTGCAGTCCGACGCGCGCTGCGCTCATTACCGGTCGCAACCATCATTCAGCAGCGACAGGCGTCATCACCGAGGCAGCCACTGGTTATGAAGGATACACGTGCGTGTTGCCTCGTAGCTGTGGAACAATCGGCGAAGTGCTTCGCCAAAACGGCTATATGACTGCATGGATCGGAAAGAACCACAATACGCCATCCTGGGAGACAAGTGCTGCCGGTCCGTTCGACCGTTGGGCGAATGGTTTGGGGTTTGACTATTTCTACGGCTTCAATGCTGGCGACATGAATCATTGGGATCCGCTCCTTTTCGAGAACAGGAACTTGGTTCGTCGTAGTGCAAACCCGAACTACCATTTAACAGAAGATCTCGCAGACAAAGCGATCGAGTGGACACGCAAGGTGACTACAATCGCGCCCGACAAGCCGTTTTTTCTCTATGTTGCCCCCGGTGCCAACCATTCTCCCCACCATGCGCCCAAAGAGTGGATCGACAAGTTCAAGGGGCAATTTGACGGCGGATGGGATGAATATCGCAAGGGAACGTTGGAGAGACAGATCAAGTTGGGCGTTGTCCCACCTGATACGAAACTCACAGCTAGAAGCGAAGGGCTACCCGCCTGGGATTCTTTGAACGATGGGCAAAAGAAAGTCTATTCTCGCATGATGGAAGTGTTCGCTGGATTTTCAGCGCACGTCGATCACCACATGGGACGCGTCATCGATGCGGTGAAAGAGATGCCCAACGCAGACAACACTATTTTTGTCTATATCGTCGGTGATAACGGGTCCAGCGCCGAAGGCGGGATCGAAGGAAGCATCAATGAGAATCTATTCTTCAACGGCTTCCCGGAAAAATGGGAAGAGAACCTAGAACACCTGGATGAAATAGGTGGTCCAAAGTGGTTCAACCACTTCCCGAGCGCATGGGCTCATGCGATGAACACTCCATTCCAATGGACCAAGCAAGTTGCCAGCCATTTTGGCGGGACACGCAACCCGATGGTGATCTCTTGGCCTGCCAAAATCAAAGACAAAGGTGCCGTACGTTCCCAGTTTTTGCATGTGATCGATTTGGTACCAACTCTGTACGAAGCAATCGGGATAACACCTCCGGAAACGCTCAACGGCGTTGCCCAAAAGCCGATTGAAGGAACGAGTTTTGCCAAAACGTTTTATGAAGCCAATGCGCCTGAGACTCGCAAAACGCAATACTTTGAACTGCTGGTAAATCGCGGCATCTATCACGATGGCTGGATGGCTTCCAGTCGCAGCTTTGTACCGTGGGTCCCAATTCGCGGTGCATTCGATCCGCTGTCCGCAAAGTGGGAGCTGTACAACGTTGCCAAGGATTTCTCTCAATCCGAGAACTTGGCTCAATCCAACCCGGAGAAGCTGAAAGAACTGGAAGCGTTGTTTTGGCAAGAAGCTGAGAAGTACCATGTTCTCCCGCTAGATTGGCGAGCCGTCGAAAGACTCAATGGAGAGCTTCAAGGGCGACCAAGTCTCGGCGGAAAACGAAAACTGTTTACCTACTATCCTGGCCAGATTGCGCTGCCCGATGGTGCTTCACCTCGTGTTCTCAACAAATCCTTTTCGATAACAGCAGACATCGAAACCCCTGCCGATGGAACTGCAGAAGGCATGATCATTACCCACGGAGGTCTGACTGGCGGTTATGGTATCTATTTGCAAAATGGAAAGGCGCATTTTGTATACAACATGCTAGCCATCCATCGATCCACGATCTCAACCACAGAACTTCCAACCGGCAAGGTAAAGCTGCAAGCCGATTTCAACTACGAAGGAAAAGTGGGTGAATTCGGAAAAGCGGCTACGGTGGTTCTCAGCGTTAACGGAGCGAAAGTCGGTGAAGGACGATTGGCCAACACGGTTCCTCTACAGTTTTCGCTAGGCGAAGGGGTCGATATCGGAATGGATACAGGTTCGGCTGTCGACTTCAATTACAAGCTGCCGTTCGAGTTCACCGGGAAGATTGATAAAGTGACGGTGGAACTGAAGTAGACCATCATCTACTCTCACGCTCACTAGCAACGATTTTATTCACAGGGGAACTCGCAACGAGTTCCCCTGTGTTGCTATACGCTGTCACTCTTCGTTCTCAAAGAGAATCGCCAAACGCAATGACTCTGCTGGCGATGGACACTACATCATCCACTATCCATTGAGGCAGCGCATCTTTCGACTTGATGGATTAGCGGCCTTCTTTGCCCTCGTTGCTTGATTTCGATAGAAGGTCATCAGATGCGATGGCAAGCCAAACCCCTTTGGCCCTAGACGCGTTAGGCTTTCCGACCCCCCAGAACGTGAATGCCTCAAGATTCATATGCGAAGCGGGGGAATTTCTTCTAAACGAACTTGAACGCAGGATCTCGTGACGATCCTGTACGAAGTGTCCGTCTTGCCAGTCGTCGTCCATCCGCAGGTCCATCACATCCCTGCCATCGATTGAGACGCGAAGTCGCTGGTTGTCATCAAGTTGGTCTCGGTTGAACCGAATCGCATGACGCCCGGATGCGATAGGGACCGTTCGCGGTGCATGCATGGTCTCGTCCATTATGGAAGCATCGATGTTTTCGAACTGCAAAGCAAGGCGGAAGCCAGGTTCCTTGGGTACAAAAACATGCCACTCACTTTGCAATGGGTGATCCAATCTGTCACGACCAGTAGCCAAAGTGTTAGTGGATGTGCGAATCGTCTTGGCCTTGGTCGCAAGCACTTCGTTACTTAGGTTCATCACCTCGTTTATCCCGCTGAACGCGAGGCAAGCAACAAACATGGTTGCGATACCGAGATTCCATAGATGGCAATAACTCCACTTACCTAGCATCGATTCATTGTTCCTGCCTAGTGAAAAAGCGGTTGTGGGATTCCTCTGTCAGCAAAGCACCGATCAACGCTCTAGCGACGGGTTTATCCGAGTCTTCAACCATCGTTAAGCTGAATAGGAGCAACGGTTCGGTGAAATCTTTGCGAACGACGATACCATCACGCCCCGCAAGGAAGAGCTTTAGCCCTTCAAACCCGTTCATCACACGTTCACCGAGAACGGGCGGATTGATTACTGAGCCTGAGACCTTGTATTGATTCCACTCGCGATAGAAGTATACCGTCGGAGAGTATTCTCGTTGAACCACGGATGCAGCGCCATGCTCGATGCTCTCAATCGTACCGTCAGGACGAATCATCGCATTTCCCACAAAGAAACGCAGGGATTGATCGGCGGGCCAGTATACGTCCCAACTCAACGTCAGGTCTGAGTCCGACTTGAGCAACTGAACGGCGACGTGCGTGGGGTTGGACCTGCCGTACGAAGCGACCTGAGACTCACCTGTTTGCGCGATGCGTTTGGTGATCTCCTTTTCCATTTGAATGAGAGTTGTCGATTCGTGCTGCAAATATGCGTAAGCGATAATTGCATTGACGAACCAGCAGAGCAATCCAATGCTCAGCACACTTCGAACGGGGTGGCGACAAGCTATTCTCCACGACCAAGTCCATGCGCGATGACGTTCGGTCTGAGACGAAGACTCGAGAGTAGCCCAAGGGTTATTCATACGAAGTAGGGAAGCCAGTGGTACGCGTGCCGAACTTCGTTGAGTATATCGCAATTCACTTCAAACTCGAAACGCTAGACACAAACGCCCATGATTCGCAGTTGGAATCGCGTTGCGCAGAAAGAGATGAAGAATTGCACTATTCCCTATCGAACAAGCTTATTTACCTTGAATGCCAAATCGGCCTCGATAGACGTAGCGGTGAATCTGGATTAGAAATACCCGCACCCCAGAACAGTTGACGGGCGATTCCAAGAATAAACACTATCATCAGGCCATTCATGTCTACCAAGCTTTTTCAGGATTTTCGTTTAAAGGACGTTGCGTTGCGGAATCGCGTCGCTGTCGCTCCGATGTGCCAATATTCTTCTGAAAATGGCTTTTTAAACGACTGGCATTTTGTCCACCTTGGGTCGCGAGCGGTCGGTGGAGCGGGGTTAGTGATCGTGGAGGCAACCGCGGTTGCTCCCGAAGGCCGGATCAGCCCCGCCGATAGCGGCATTTATCTTGATGAGCATGTTGCTGGCATGAATCGAGTGGCAAACTTTGTGCAGCAGCATGGCGCGATCGCAGGAATTCAGATAGCGCATGCGGGCAGAAAGGCTAGCTCGAACAAACCGTGGGAAGGGGACGATCATATTCCAATCGACCGTGGCGGTTGGGATCTGATGGCGCCATCACCGATTGCATTCGGCGGAACTTTACCGAGAGTCCCGGTCGAGATGTCCATCGACGATATCGCACGCGTCCAAAACGATTTTGTTACAGCTGCAAAGCGTTCGTTGGAAGCAGGATTTCAGTGGTTGGAATTGCACTTTGCGCACGGCTATCTCGCACACGAGTTTTACTCCCCCATTACAAACCATCGCACCGACCAGTATGGCGGGTCTTTCGACAATCGTATTCGCTTCATCATGGAAACGCTGACAGCAGTTCGCAAAGTATGGCCAGAGCGATTGCCTTTAACAGCCAGACTGTCGGTAACCGATTGGATTGAAGGTGGTGTCACGATCGAGGAATCGATTGAGTTGACCAAACGCATGCGCGATGCGGGGCTCGATTTGCTGGATGTTAGTCAAGGCTTTATCACTCCAGACATCTCCAAGATTCCGTGGGGACCAGGATTCATGGTTCCGTTGGCCGGCCGAATACGCAAGGAAACCGAACTGCCCGTAGCGGTGGGTTGGATGATTACCGATCCCAAGCAGGCGGAGCAAGCGGTCCACGACGGACATGCGGACCTGGTGATGCTCGCGAGAGAGCTTTTGAGAGATCCGTATTGGCCCTACCATGCAGCCTTGGAATTGGGAGACGAAAAAGCTTCGACGCTTTTACCACCCCAGTACGCACGTGCGGTCAAGGCTCGATAGGAACTGGTCCAATCTTTGCTAGGTAGGTGTGTTTTCGCGTTGCCATAGCCAAGTGTGGACGCGATGCGTGGCTACTCCGCGAAGTCCACAAATCGATCGTGGGAAATGGGGCAAGTTGTAGATGGCTTCACCAAAATTTGCGTAGGTTGATGAGGTAACGGTCCGATACCATAGATTTGGGGTTTTCCGACAAGTACAATGTCAGCCGAATCGGCCAGAGATTCTTTTGGCTATCCCCGCATATTCCTTCAAGTTGTTTTTTGTCATACAAGGCAAGTCCAGTGGAACCATCTGCTCAATCCCCTCTTTCCTTGCGCGATAACAAAAAAAGTCCTGATCAACGACCGATCGAGAGCCGAGTGCAATCGCTGAAGATTGCCAAATCGGACAAGATTTCCGAGCAATCATCGAGCAGTCGGTTTGCATGGATCGTTTCGCTCTTGTTCGCCATCGCTTGCGGATATCTGCTCTACCGAGATGACGAAATCATGTCGATGGTTGGACTTCGCAAAGTCGAAGTTGCAAAAAAGGAACCGATCAAGCCCAAGGATGGAAAGGATCCGGCTGCAAAGAGTGGGGCCGGGACGGACAAGGGTTCGAACAGCAGCGTAACCAACAGCACCAGCGGATCGGCTGCGAAGATCGCGTTGCCTGATAGCGCAATGGCTCTCGAGTCTCGCGGGTATGTCATCGCCAAGCATCAAGTGCTAGTGAGTCCGCAAGTTAGCGGTCGTTTGATGCGATTGAATATCGAAGAAGGGCGGCGTGTCACCAAAGGGGAGATCTTGGCTGAAGTCGACACCACAGAGTACGTGGCTGATTTGAACCAATTGAAGGGTGCTTTGCAACGAAATCGAGCCGAGCTTTCAGAACTGGAAACGGGATCTCGTCCGCAAGAGATTGCTTCCGCGCAAGCAGAGCTGACCGAACAACAGGAGATTCTTCCGCAATTTAAATCAGAGTACGAACGGCTTGTTGGGCTAGTTGCGACGAACACCGTATCGGTGTCCGAGTTCGAACAGTCTCGCAGCAATTTCTTTGGAGCCAAACGGCGAATCGAGCGACTGACATTGATGCTCGATATGCTCAAAGAAGGGCCGAGGAAAGAACGTATTGAAATGGCGAGAGCGGCTGTCACGCAAGCTGAAGCGGCGCTGGCCAAATCTCAATGGCGACTCGATAATTGCACCATTCGCGCTCCCATTTCCGGAACGATACTAAAGAAGAACGCGGAAGAAGGGAACCTGGTTAATCCCGTTGCATTCAACGGTTCGTATAGCATTTGCGACATCGCGGATTTGTCGGACCTCGAAATCGATTTGAATATTCAAGAGCGAGACGTTTCCAAAGTTTTTGTTGGACAACGCTGCGAGGTAAAGCCCGAAGCTTTCTCAAAGAAATACGAAGCCACCGTGTCGCGGCTGATGCCTATTGCGGATAGAGCGAAAGGTGCGATCCCGGTCCGAGTAGCGGTTCGCGTCCCCGAAGAAGAGCAAGGCGTTTATTTGAAGCCAGAAATGAGCGCTGTTGTAGTGTTCTATGGCTCGAAGCCAGAATAGAGCTTGGTTGGTTTAGGCTTTAGGCTATGTAAGAGCTGTCAAAAAGCCGACAGCGAGTCGCTTGCCGTCCGATTCGAGGCTTAACGGCTGGATCAGCCTCCATTCGCCCTCGCGAAATCGGTCGCAGTTGCCACCGGCCGATGCATATACCGGCCGATGCAAGAGCGAGCCCCAGAGAGCCCAGATGGGCTAGTGTTTATTGGTTTTAGAACCCCGAAGGGGTGGTATGTGGTAGCCATGGGTGTAAACCCATGGACCGGCGTCCCCCGAAGTTC
>CAIXME010001030.1 GCA_903920425.1 uncultured Pirellula sp.
CAACGTAGGTGGCGCTTTCGGAGGCACGTTTGGTTGCGTCGAAGGCCTTGTTAGTGGTGCTGTCTTTGGTGGAATGGCCGGGCTGTTCGGCATCGCAATGTGTTGGTCGCCGATGGAGCCGATCGCATGCTTGTTCGGATCAGCTGGAAAGTTCGGGCTAAAGACAGGGCGGGCTGGACTCGGCGGTGGCGAAGCTGGCATGTAGACGTACTGTGTCTGGGGCTCGAAGCCGCAGCTTGGATCGATTCGCGGTTCGCAGCCGCAACTAGGCCCTGCGTTCACTTCACAACCGCAGGTCGGTTGTTGATGGTCGCATCCGCACTGGCCTGGTTTCTTCATTTTTGCTTCGATGGAATCGCCGACGCGGTCCAATCGCTGGAAGATCTTTTCAGCGAAAGAAGGCTTGGGAACGCACTTGGGTTTGCAAGGCGCACTGGGTAGTGCGGTTTCGCAACCGCAGCTTGGGCCTTTTCCGCTTGGTGCCATAGCGGCGCATCGATCGCACTGGTCAGCCAGTACCAGCTCGGACAGGCCAAGGCATCCGACGGCTACTCCCATTCCCAAGGTGAGTGAGCGCAGAGATGTTGCTAGCGACTTTCGTCTTTGCATTTGGGTGTATGTGCTGGTCGCTGGCATGGATAGGCTTTCCTTGGTCATGTCTTGGAGTACTTTTCGGAACGGTATGGGCCAAAGGCATGGACTGCCGAATCGGACCCATCTCGCTACACAGAAAGATTCATCGAACCGTTAGACCCGGAACCCTCAGAGCTTTCGTCAAAAACCGAAAGGTCAACGCAGTTTGCCCAGGCTGCCGCGCAATGTCCTTTTCGTGAGCGTACGTGTGTCTGTCGACGGGTGTTGTGATCCCGTTATTCGGAATAGTCCGCCAGTAAAGTTCAAAAACGGTGGGCGGAGACGCAGTTTGGCTGCACTGACCTAAACGCTAGCGTAAAGTTTGCGGGGCAGAGAAGAGCTGCCTGATATGTTGCTTATCCGTACAACTTTGGGGAATTGAGAATGACGAAAGCTGAATCTGCAGGAGATCAAATCGTAGCCGTTGACCGCCGTCGTGGCAGCAGACGGACGGTTGAAGCCGATGACTCTCAAGTTCGTGCACTCATCGCTCAGGAAAAGAAACGAACCAAGACACAGCGTCGCCGTCAAATTGACCCCACCACCTGCGAACGCGATTATTCGGGTGACGAAGTCGAATTCATGCAAGCCATGGACGCGTACAAGCGTAAAAGCGGCCGCATGTTCCCCACCTGTAGCGAGATTCTGGAGGTGATCCGGGATTTGGGATACAGCCGACCTGATCGAACACCGGACCCAGCTTCGCTGGCGGCAGCGATCGGCGAAACGATTACGGAAGCCTTGAAATAGTCCAAACGGTGGAGATCGCCACCGGAAACCCAAGCTATCCAGCATTTTAGGTACCAAGAACCCTGTGTTTTCGCTGGTAGAAATTCAAAATCGTTGACCTGGACTTGCCTCGGTCTACAATGCCTGTGCTCGGAACAACATTTCTGTTCCGAGGCTCATAGCATTTTGCAAGTTGACCTTGAGGGTCAGGGTAGGAACAACGATGACGAAACCATGGCTCGCCGCACTGCCGGTCTACAACGAAGTAGGCTATGTAGATCAAGTTCTCGACGAAGTGCTCAAGTACGCCCCAAACGTTTTGGCTGTGAACGATGGTTCCAATGATGGGACCCGTGAGCTGCTCGATCGGCGTTCTGATGTTTCGGTCATTCATCACGAGCAAAATCTTGGATACGGGGCTGCTTTGCGGACTGCGTTTCGATATGCGGCAGACGAAGGGTACGAGTTCATCGTAACCCTGGATTGCGACGGCCAGCATCAGCCCAAAAGAATTCCGCGATTCATCTCGGCATGTCAAAATGCGGACATCGTTTCTGGGTCTCGCTATCTGAAAAAGTACGATGGCGACAGCGTACCGCCGGCCCAACGATTGTTTATCAACAAGCAGATCACGAAGACGATCAACGAGTTGTTCCACTGGAATCTAACTGATACCTTCTGTGGATTTAAGGCGTACCGCACTGCGGCTTTAGCCCAATTGGATATCACCGTAGACGGTTATGCGATGCCGCTAGAGTTGTGGACGCAGGCAGCCATGCTCAATTTGCGGATCATCGAAGTGCCAGTCCCATTGATCTATTTGGACGAGAATCGATCTTTTGGGGGAGCGTTGGACGACGGTAGTGTTCGATTGGCTTATTACAATCAAGTGATTGAGCAGAGCATTCAAGCGATGTTGAATCGGGGATTTGCGCTGCCAAGCGATACGATGAATTGCTGTGGGGAGTGTCCGTAGCGTGACAGAATCGGCCCAAGCTGGCCAACGGTCGCTTCGTGTTCCAAAAGAGAATAATCGTTTTCTTTGCATCCCGTCGGCGAGTGTTTCCCAATCGGCGATCGACAGCAATCGAAATGTCCTAGCATTGGACTCGGTACCCGAATGGCTGCGTGCGCTGCGTGCCAAAGCTCGCGAGCAAGCCATCGAGGAAAGCCTCGCGTACCTATCCACGTATGTAACACCGCATGAGTTGGAGTCTTTTCGCGACCAGCAAGCACCATCTCAAATCGTTGTCGGCGGGCATCAGCCAGAGCTGTTCCACCCGGGTGTGTGGTTCAAGAATTTCTTGCTGTACGAGATTGGTCTCCGAACAAACTCAACCAGTTTGCATGTCATCGTCGATCACGATATCGCGCGCTCCGATGCCCTTCGTGTACCAAGCCTGGTCGATGGTGAGTACTTTCAGCGTTCTGTTCCTTTGCCCATGCGATCCGATTTCGGAACGCGCCAGCCATGGCATACTACGTTGACAACCGAAGCCCTCAACGACAAGTGGCCGCCCGTAATACAGGATATCAGTCGATCCATTGAACAGTGCGGTTTGGAAACGCCCGTTATCGCGCAGCGTCAAGACATGCTGATCCGGCTGCTCGAGACTGCACCCAATGTTGGGTTAGCCTTTTCTCAATGGCGACACCGAATTGAGATCGAAAACGGCGTTTGCAATCTGGAAGTTCCGTTGAGCAAACTGTGCGAAAGATCTGCGTTTGGTTTGTTCTTTTTGCATTGCGTCCAAAATGCGGAGTCACTTTGGCAATCGTACAATCGGTGTCGAAGCGACTATCGATCGCGACATCAAATTCGCAATCAGGTTCAGCCTGTATTGGAGCTGCAACGGCTCGGTAGTTGTGTCGAACTGCCTTTTTGGATCTATCGAGTTGGTCAAGGAATCCATGCCGATCGCAAGCGACTATGGGTCGTTCGCGAAGGTGATGAGCTACAGTTGTGTGATGATCCCGACGCGAGTGCTAGAACAATCCGCGTATCGCTGAATGAAGACGAGAACCAGCTGGACTCGCAATGGCAGAGGATTGCCAGCGAGGGGATTTGTATTCGGCCGCGCGCTTTGATGACCACGATGTTCCTGCGTTGTCTGGTGGCCGATTTGTTTGTGCATGGTATCGGGGGCGGAACCTACGACGAGCTTACCGACGACATCATTCGTGACTGGCTAGGCATCGATGCGCCGATGTATTTGACCAGTTCCGCATCGGTGCATCTACCCTTTGAGAATCGCAGCACGGTTACGGATACGCAATTAGATTGGCGTTGGCACCATCGGCAGTCTCAACTCATCAGGTCGGCTCCCGAGCGTTTCTTAGAACCAACTCGCCCCACAGATCGGCAATTGGGTGATCGCTTTGCAGAGCTTCTAAAGAGCATTCCTCCGCGTGGAGAGAAGCGAGATTGGCATCGAGAGATCACTCAAGTCAAACAGCAAATTGAATTCGCAATCAAAGAACAGAAACAAGCGTGGTTGATCAGTCAGAACGCTTTGGTGCGCCGGGACCAACAGGATCAGATACGCAAGTCGAGAGAGTATTCGTTTGTTCTGTTTCCCGAACAAGATATCGTGCCCAGGTTACGCCAATTGGCACAACAAGCCATAAGCGAGTGAGTCAAAACGATCGTGGCGTGACGCGTTAATCAATCAACGCGTCAGAAGAATTTTCACACAGAGACATCAAGGCGCAGACGGTTCAAAAGTTCACTTTTGATCCCAGCTCTTCTGTCTGACTCCGCGGCTCTGTATGAGCCAACGAACCCTGAACGTGAGGATCGATACCGGCCCCGTGAGCGAGTAGCTGTGACCGGTGGTTGTGCGCTGGCGAGCGTTTAGGCGGCTCGTCGGATGGCTGCGGTGTTGGTCAGCCCGAGCGGCATCGCCAACGGTTGGTCGTCCGTTACGACAACTTGGATCGCAATGTGCCGCGATGCGTTGAGCAGAATGGGG
>CAIXME010001031.1 GCA_903920425.1 uncultured Pirellula sp.
CGTCAACTCGCTATCGGAGGTCCAGGCCCCGCAGGTGGAAATCGGTTGGACAGGCCAACCACCCAGGCTCAGTTTGTTGTTCGACCACTTGCCCGGCACGCATTCGATTCGCTGTTCTTTAAACGAGGAGTCTACGATCAATGTCGTTGCTCCATCCGAACCTGCTTCCAAGCGTAATCCCTTGAGATGCTGGCTGTTCTCTGAAAAGTTGTACTGCTTTCCAACATAATTGGCACTCGCTGGCGTCAATGTTTTGCCTGATTGCAGTGGCAAAACCAAGCTCGATAGTTTGCTTTTGAGCTTTTCGCTGTCTGGTTTGTTCTCAGGCAGGGCTTCAGCGTGTATGGCTGGAAGGATCTTGTCCCAGACCAGGTTGAGCACGGACTGCATATCTTTAACGCCGCTCGTGATCGCGATTACGGTATCCTGCTTGGGCAAAACGATACAGTACTGCCCGAAGGCTCCGTCCCCTCGAAAAGCATCGTGACGACAACGCCAAAATTGAAATCCATAACCTTGATTCCAATCGCTCTCAGGACTGGTACCGTTGGAG
Source organism: uncultured Pirellula sp. (assembly GCA_903920425.1). Taxonomy (GTDB): domain Bacteria; phylum Planctomycetota; class Planctomycetia; order Pirellulales; family Pirellulaceae; genus JBKCUI01. Next base: position 554 of record CAIXME010001031.1, read on the forward strand.
ACTTGCTTCGAGGTCGCCTGATCTATCCACTCGGGAGATACAAGTTGTTGTCCATTCCATTTGCCATGCTGCAAGTATAGCTGTCCGAATTTGGCAATATCCTCAGTGCGAACGCTTAGGCCGTACCCACCCAACGATACCCCTTGAGGACTTGTTCCCCAAGTAGGGTCCTTGATCGACAAAGGATTGAATAATCGCGTGGATAGATATTCCCGCGCTGTTTGCCCTGTTTGCTTCTGCAAAATTGCCGACAACATGTAGGTTGCAGGTGTGTTGTAAAGAAATTGAGTGCCTGGCTCTTTGCTAACTTCATGCTTCAGAAATGTTTTGGTCCAGGTCTCCGAATTGCCTACTCTCGGTTCGGAAGTGTGCCCCGTGGACATGCTCAGCAAGTCCCGTACACGCATCTTTGACAATTGCTCGCTTGGATTGCTGGGAATGTCGTTGGGAAAAAACGAAACCACCTTGTCGTCCAAATTCAGTCGTCCTTCATCGACAGCTATTCCAATGGCGGTCGACGTAAAGCTTTTGCTCAACGAATACAACTCGTGTCTTGATTCGGCGTTGTAAGGTGTCCACCAGCCTTCTGCCACAACGTTGCCATGGCGGACCATCATGAAGCTGTGTAGCGATTCGATCTTCTTGTCGGCCGAATCGATGAAATCCAAAACGCCAGCTGAGGAAACACCCTGCATTTCCGGCGTACTGCGAGGTAACTCAGCGATGGGCTCGGTTGCATAAGCTTTCAAACCACACAACGCTACGGCAGACAGGGCAAACAAAAACTTCATTTGTACACTCAGACGGAAAGGAAAAGGGATCGAAGGGTCAGGATATCTGCAAACCCCTATTCTATGTTGCAAACGCGCCAGCGAGTCCCGATGGGCCAAGTTTTTCAAAGCAATTGTTGAATGCGTGTAGGCAAGATTTCTGCAGGGAATCTATCACTGGTTTCCGATTCGGCCAAGTGTGGATTCAGCATCATGAATACATGATGAATTCACGACGGGCGCGGCGATGAATTCGTTAGAATGTTGACGTGCAGTTGAACCTCTTCATTCCGACTACGACCTGTTTCGATGACTCAAAACACACCATCTCCGCAGCCTACGATTGTTCGCGCTTTTGTTCTTCCAGCCCTTTGGATCTTCTTGATCCCGGTTCTATCACTTGCGTTTTTTTGGCACGCGCAAGATACGCTAAACAAGAGGTTTCGCGAGAGTCTTTTGGAAAGCGTCACGAAGGACGTGACCCTCGATAAAGAAGAACGGGAGCAAGCGATCGCGTTCTACACTCAGGTGCCTGCATCGAGGTTGGTAACCGTTCCCGAACTTGATCAAATGTTTACTGAGGAAGGGAAAAGGACATTCTTTCAGTTCCGTTGGCTCATACGAATCGCTGCCGGTTCGATTGCGATCAGTGTCCTGGCGTTCATAGGTGTTGGGCTTTGCGTACTGCTTTCCATGAAGTCTCAACGCATTCAATACTATAGTTTGCTTTGGAGTTGGTACTTGTTGCGATTGGTTGGAATTGCGCAGACGGTTGCGCAGGGGTTACTTCTCTTCGCGCTTTCGTATTGGGTTCCCGCACTATGGCTGCAAGTGTTTTCAGTCAAGTTGACTTTTATCGCGGGAGCAATGGCGGTCGTCGGGGTGTTTTTGGTGTTAAAGGCGTTTTTTAAGCGCGTTCGCAATGAGATTGAAATCTCGGGACTGCGTATTGACGTTCCCGTTGCAAAAAGGCTTTGGCAAAGATTGAACTCGATCTGCGCGACCATTGGAACGCCACCGCCCGATAATCTTCTCGTCGGCATCGACACCAATTTCTTTGTCTCTGAGCAACCCATTCTTGCCAATGGAAAACGCATTCAAGGAAGAACGTTGTTCGTTAGCCTTCCACTCCTTAAACAACTCAGTGGTTCGGAGGCGGACGCGGTGCTTGCTCACGAAATGGCTCACTTTGCAGGACAAGACACTCTGTACTCTCGCAAAATCACTCCCTTGCTAACCCGCTATGGCAATTACCTCGAAGCACTTCACGCTGGTGGGGTTACGTATCCCGTTTACCTGTTCATGAATTGCTTTCGCGCCATGTTTGAGTTGTCGATTGGCAAACTCAATCGCGAGCGAGAGTTTCGCGCAGATGAGATAGCGACCCAGTTGACTTCCCCACGAGACCTGGCGGGCGCTTTGCTGCGCACCATCGCGTATGCCAAATACCGAGACAAAGTGCAGGAGGAGTTCTTTCAAGAACAAGCCGTGCTGGAGGAAGCCGCCATCTGCGATCGAATCGAGGAGGGGTTTGTTGACTACGCGAGGAGTTTTGCAGAAACAACCAACCTCGAAGAGCTCAGTGTGACCCACCCATTTGATTCGCATCCTTCTAGCCACTCCAGACTCGACAAAGTGGGCTTTCGGCTTCAACCAGCCGAAGTTGCATCGATCCTGTCCCACCCAGGCGATGGCGCGTGGTATCACGAAATCGATCGGTCTAGCGAAATCGAACGAGCCCAGTGGGACGAGTTCGAAGAGCAGTTTAGAGTCATGCACGAACAGTCACTACCGTATCGATTCTTGCCCTCGACCGACGAAGAACGCGAAATCGTTGTGAAGGCGTTTCCGCTGGTTCAGTTTACGGAGAAAGCAGGAGCATTGACCATCGATCATGAGAAACTAAGTCACGATAAATGGGAAACGCCGATCTACTTTCGAGACATTCAATCATGTCAAAACAATGAAGGTGTGCTCACGATCCAATACTTTTTGGAGACCAAGAAGAAGCAGACCATCAAGTTCAGCGCATTCAAGAAAGAAGCAGCGGCTGCTGCGGCTGCATTCCAAAACTACTACGGGCGGCATTTGCTTGCAGTCGAGTACCAAAAATCGCGTTCTGCTGCCGAGCAAACCAAGTCGGTGTAGGCACCGCGTGAATACGTTCTCTGCAAGTGATCGACTTTCGTTGATAGCCGAGAAGAACTCGGCGCGGCAAATGGCTTGCTGCGCAAGGATATTTGCGATGTGATCAGACGGGGAATCTTCGCGACGCTTGGCTCTCTGTGCCTATGCAGACCTAACGCGAACGTGACACAAAAACGTGGCCCCCACTTCACTATCCACGAGAACGCAATCACCACCGTGTTTCCTCGCTAATTGCCTAACGATGGATAGGCCAATGCCCGTACCTGAAGGAGATTCAAGTTCATGGCTCGCGCGCACAAAAGGCCTGAACAATTTTCTCTTCAGTCGTTTGGGAATGCCAGGTCCTTTGTCGGAGACCCGAATCGAAACATGTTCCCCTTCTATTGACGTCACGATCTCAAGGAATCGACCGCTGGCTGCGTATTTCTCTGCGTTGCTGATCAAGTTTACGACCATCTGCTCGATCATATCACTGTCGCATCGGACCGGCGCTCTACATCCATATTCCGTTACGATCTCAAATCCCTTTTCTGTAAGCCGCGGCTGAAAGAGGGATAGCGCATGCGAGACGATGCCATCTACGGAATGTTCTTGAAATCGCGTGTCCGCTTGCGAGCCACCCGTTCTCGCAAACTGCAGTACATTATCAATCAAGCGATTGAGTCTACCGCTTTCCTGCTGAATCACATCGAGCCGTGCCCTTTGATCGCGATCCTCGGCTCGGTCGGACTCCGAGTCGATAGCTGATTGCGCGAGATCGGCGTACATGCAGATATTGGTGAGAGGTGTCCGCAATTCATGAGACACTTGATTCACAAAGGATACTTGCTGCTTGGCGAGTCGCAGTTGTCGATTTAATGCCAACGTAACCTGCAGTCCCAAAATCATCAGAACACCTGACAAACTCGCGATCGCAGCAAGCATGGGCCAGATGGTTTCGGTTGGAGCGAGTTTTCGCTGAAATGCGGAATCGGCAATCAACCTCAATCGTAGGTTCTCCATCGGTGAGCCCAGCGATAAGCTGGTCTTTGCAACATCGGGATCCCCAACGCGACCTTCTATTTCGAGGTCGCCCCATTGATGAAGTGTTTTGCCGTCGCTATCGATGATTTGAACGAGCGATCCGGCCAATGCTTCGTCGCCAGTAGTATTGCTTGGAAGCACTGCGATGAAATCCGATAAGATCCTGGTGCGTGGCACAGTGAGCATAACCAGCGTACCATCTGAATACTGCGACCAAAATCCTATCACCATTCTTCGTCCGAAATACCACGCAGTCCATCCCGATCCGCTCGCCTTGCGGGACTCGCTCTCGTTCGATAGAGCACCATTGCCGAAAGAAGATTGCATCGCCTGGGACGGTTGGGCCGTCTCGACGGAACTACCTGCTTTGGAGGTAGCTTGCGTGGGTGCTTGGGTATCGGTTTGTTGTAGCGACCTATTCGGTGCCGACGGTCGCATATCGTCGGTGTTTGGGTTGGTGACGCGAAACGCGCCTTGCTTCATGACCGCAATCGCTTCGATCACAAAGCCTTGGTCTTCACTATTCATGCGAGTCAGATTCGCAGGATAGACCAATCGGTTTTCTTTATTGAGAACGACGATTTGCTGGATCCGCGGGTCGCGTTGCATCGGCATCCAGGCGGTAGGATCAAGCCGCTTGTCAAGGTTGCTGCTGCCGTATCCAAAATCGTTGGAGGCATCTAGATTGGCGAGTTGCCTCTGGAAATAAATACGATACTCGTCAGTGACCTTGGCAACTTGATCTTGGAACGGCTTGAGCCGCTCCTGCATGGCAGACTCAAGGCGTTGGTTCGACGAAAGTTGACGCTGGTTCCACCACAGGATCGCAAAAACAGATAACGTCACGATCGCTGCTGTGAGAGTAATCCACAGAGCGATCAGAGTTTTGTTCATGGAGACCTTCCATTGCGAAGAGCTTTAGCAGTTCGCAGTTGCGATTTTGGCGCCGGTGGGGAACGGAGTTCGGCTACTCCGGCAATCGGCCAGTTTCAATTGCAGGGAATGGACCAGTCAGCGACTTCATGAAGGCAACAAGGTCTTTCTTGTCTTGCTCTGTCAGGTCGAGTTTCTTGATCTTGTCGCTCAAGTATGGATTGGGATGTCCACCTTTAGCATACCATTCGACAACTTCTTCGAGCGTCTTTTGACTGCCGTCGTGCATGTACGGTCCCGATTCCGCAATGTTGCGAAGCGTAGGTGTTTTGAATGCACCCTTGTCCTTGTCTTCCTTTGTTTGTTCGTAGCGTCCAAGATCTGGAGTGGCTGCATCCATGCCAACGCCGATGTTGTGGAAGAGCTCATCAGCAAAATTGGCCCCGACATGGCATGCCGAGCAGTTCGATTTGGCGCTGAAAAACAAGTCTCTGCCTCGGCGAGCTTGTTCGCTCATCGGGGAAGCCTCGGCGGCGCGACGAAGGTCGCTAAACTTCTTGAACATTTCAGGGTCTTCGACCCGCAGTTCGGATAGATCGGACAGTTCTTCAGGAAAGGATTCCAGCATCCTACGGACGGGTTCTTGCAGGTCATAGGCGCTCGGCCCTGTGACGATCGATCGTTCGAAAGCTGCGATCGCCTTTCCGACTAGGCTGATCTCCGCTTTGCTACCGAAGATCTTTTCAAATTGAATCCGATACCCTTCCTTGGCATTAAGCATCTTGACGACGTCATCATGGGTATGGCCCATTTCGATAGGGTTGGCAATAGGCCCGACGGCTTGTTCCTCGAGACTTGCGGCGCGGCCATCCCAGAACTGAGCTTTGCTAACGATACGATTGAAGGACACGGGCGAGTTTCGATTCCCCGTTTGACCTTTTACCCCAACTCCAAACTGGGTGTTAGCTCCGAAGCCGTTCGAAGGGCTGTGGCAATCCGCGCAACTAACCGAGCTGTCCGAGGATAAACGTTTGTCAAAATACAATTGACGCCCCAGTTCAATCTTGGCCCGGGTCATCGGATTGTCGCTCGGAATGTAGATCGCATCGGATCCGGCTGCCAAACCCTCGGGTAGCGTTACGGACAGCTCCCTGTGGTTGGCTGGGTTTTCAAGGTATTTCTTGATTTCAGCAATGGTCAGCTTGCCCTCGCCAGGAATCCCCATGGTTAATTCGTTTAAACCCAACTGAACCGAGTCGGCTGAAAACCCGGGACTGACGGATCCGAGCACGCTAAGGCTGAGAGTGGCAGCAAGTAGAAAACGCTTATAGGCCATAGAGAAACCTGAAATGGTAGGAGGATACTGGACGGGGAACAGGCAATGGGGGATTCGGTGACAATCCGAGATCCCTGTTTACTGTTGATAGCCCGCCATTATAGCTCCATGGCAACCGCGGAATACCTAGATTTTCGCGCGGAAAGAAATCGCATCCAACCAGGTTGGGCAATGACTAAGAAAGCCTGAACCTAGGCGAGGGCTTGCTGAATGGCAGCTGCGATTCGACAGTCGCCGCAGGAGCAGGAATCGATGCCCCGCTCGATTTGATAGCGCCTTCTACCTTTTTCGCGGGCAATAGTTCGCGGACCTTTTGGCTTAAGACGGCTGCATCGTACCAAGTGAATGATAGCTGTGGGTCGGCGGCATATCTTCCGAGCATACGTAGCGTTTCGGTACGGTTCGCTTCGTCAAACATAAAAATGTATTGCTCTTCGCCACGAACTAACGCGACAACATTGATATCGTTGCTCATCCACCAACCCTCCGTGCCTTGATCCGATTGCGGCTACCCGTGCCTGGGCAGTTAGCGTTCGTATCGGTTGATTGGCCATCGAAGGATCATTCGACTTTCGAGTTGTCCGCCGCGTGAAGCTAGCGTTTCGACGATATGTTGGTGGCAGCAAAATCTTATAAAGTCTTCGCTGCGTTGGAGATACGATTGCCACCCTCCCGTTCGCGCGTCGTCACGAAAGTAAAAGTACTCCCCAAGGGCATGAGTGAAATCTTCGTCGTTACCGTTATAGGTGCGCATATGTGAAATTATTGGCTCATACTGGACCTTCATTTGAGGAGTTTGAGCCGCTGGACGGCGGGGAATAAATCCCTGTGGGTCCGGCCAATTCGCGGGCAACTCACCCGAATCGGAATATTCGATGTACTGCTCTCCATCCAGGACGGCAGTGTCGCTCAAAGTTTCAGGGGCCGCTGCATTGCCATCGACCGATCCGCTAGCTTTGAACTGGGGGGCCGGTGGGGCCGGCACCGTTCTTGGTTCTGGTAAACCGACGACCGCTTCCGGCATTTTCGCAGGTTCGTCGGTCGCGGATGCGAGCACAACTTTGGATTCCTGCGATTGGCTTTCAGAATAAATGGGAAGAGCGATACGAGCTGCAGCGATGCGCGATTCTTTCGAGTCCGTGGGCGTTGCGCGGCGCGAGTTTTCGGCGGTGGGCAAACTGTTTTCGCCCTCGTCCTCCGATGGCTCGTTGTTTTCAGGCTCCTCGCCTTCAACGGGCGTTTGCGTTTTCAGTTGCTCAACCGCGAGCGCTCGCTCTGATTCCAAACGAATCCACTCTGGTATCTTTTTCTCGGCTTTGGTTCCCCAAGGCAGCCCATAACCAACTGGTATAGGGTGGAATCCCGGATTGGCTGCGTACCAATTCACCTTCATCGTCATGCGAGGAGGATAGTAAGGATCGTAGTCCGTAATCGCTCCCTGCAATACCGCATCCACGCCAAGATACTTCGCAAACTGTTGGAAATCCCCTGGCGCCATCAATGGTCGCTTGAGGATCTGCATTTCAAAATACGCGAGTTGATTCTCGACAACACCAAAGGGTATTACCTCAAATCCAGATATCGATTGCAATTCGTTATAATAAGCCATTGAAACCCGCGCGCCACTCAGCGTTGGCTCTTGGCTCTGATTCCGAAACGGCATGACCGCAACTTTGGAGAGTTGTGGAAAGGGATTGTGGTACTGCGGTTTTCGCTTGAAATCAGGAACGAGATTGCATCCCAACGTCGAAATGACGCACAGGGCAAGCGATAGACAGGACACGAAACGGTAGCAAAGTACCGTCATGCGATCGAGATGCTCTTTGGATCGTGTCACTGGATTGTTCATGTGGAATGGGGGATGGATAACTCAGGATACGACGCCGCAGCGAAGCACGTGCAAGGGACTACCGCTAGGCACCGCAGTAGTCCCTTCGCACATGGACCTCTTTCCCCCCAGGAACAACTGACTTATCGGAATAACCGTCAAAGTCCGTGAGTTGAAAAAGGAAGAAAGTTCTCTTTTTGGCTGATGGTGCTTTGCTAGCATTGTTGAGCACCATTAGCTCGCGATCACAAGTCTTCACGCAGAGATTTCCTACGAGAAAAACTCATCGCATAAGCTCTAGATTGCCGAGTTGATTTGCATGGCGGATTTTGTTGGTTCGTATCCTCTTGGATTACGTCACGATGGATTCAAAAAAATCGAGTGAGGCTTTGGATGAATCTACCTATCTCTTGGGTAGCAGCCGCAGCATTGCCAGCAAGTCAAGCGGTCAGACAAACCGCCAACGTAGCAGTGAAGTCGGCCAGCCATTTCTTTGGCAGTCTAGTTCAGGGCGAGGCAACTACTCGGGACAGTGGCCAATCGGAAACGATCGGCACATCGAAACGACCAGCAAATAGTGGTCCCAAGAGTTGGACCGAACGGGTCGATGCTATTCGAACTCAATTGGCTCGTTTCGTTTCCGATGCGCGAGCCAAGTACGGCGACTCATCGAGCCGATCTGCAGCTGGAAGTCTTGCCGTTGAGGCGAGCGGCCCGGATGCGCCTTTGCAAGTCATTGGTCCGGAACCTATCCGTACCGAATTGCAGCAGCATCTGTTAGAGCGGACCGAATTGAGCGACGAAATCAAATCGTTAGCAGCAACGCAGTCGGCCGAAGAGCCATTGCGATGGCTTCCCAATCAAGACAAGTCTCAGGGTGCAGCCAGCGCCTTTCGGATTTGGCTGGATTCTGCAACGAACTAGTTTTGATGATTTGTGTTGTCGTCTAGCTTTGCATTGAAACCGACTCGCGAAGCTTTCGATGCCGGCGCGCTCGTATGATGAACAATGAACCTGCGACGGTCGCTAGTAGGACACTGCTCGGTTCAGGAACTGCGGTAACACCGTCAATGAATCCTTGGTAGGAGCTGACTCGCGTAAAGACGCTGATCGCACCGTATCCAAAAAGATTGGTACTGCCGCTGCCGTTTTCTCCAAATTGGCTGTCTACTCCCGAATTGATTCCTGCTAATTGCCATTGGCCATCGGCAAAAATGAAAAGCCCACCCCCGCTATCTCCGGATGCTAGGTGATACTCCAGCGCCGTCGGAGATGCGCTCGAGCCAATACCGTTGAGCGTATTGAACTCACCGGGCGCGCCAAAACCACTGGGTGCATCGAAATCAACGAGCAAGGCCGCGTCATTGATACCGACTTGACCACCTGTGCCGTTTGCAAAGTCGTAGAAGCCATCGATCGCGTTGGTGCCTGCACGATGGATGCCGGGCAAATTTCCGACGCCGTTGCTCCCAACGCCACCGACACCAAAACCGGTGAACGATGCGGTTAATCCAATTTCGTTATTGCCGCGATACAACGTGGCGGGGCCGATGCCTACCACCGATGTATTGAGCTTAACGAGCGCTACATCATGACCGTAGTTAAGGTCGCTACCATTGGAAAGAAAAGTTGGATTGCGAATGATTTGGGACACTCCGTAGGTTGGTCCCGTTCCACGTACGCGGAACCCAGAAACGTTTCCAATGTGCCCGACGGTGAGAACCCAATCCGAGGCGATGAGTGTCCCTGAGCCTCCTTCGGTAAACTGTCCGCTGGAATCAAACTGCGACTGCGTTGCATAATCGCTGTAGTTGCTCGTAATGCCATCGAGCATCATTCCTGCATTTGCAACTTGGCACATGCCGCATAGCAGCAGAGTCGCACACCAGAACTTGGACGGCATCAAAACAGAAAGCATCGGATCGTCTCAAGCGTAAAAGTTGCGTAATTTCCAGAGCCGATTTTGGCGACAACCCTTGTTAGGATAGTCGCGTTCGGGAAACAAAACAACAATTCATTTGTTCCGGCTGCTTAGACTACTTAGTGCCGTTCAGGATTTGATCCCCGATAGCCAACATCTCTTGGCAATCGAGGAACTGAGTATTGGATTGGAACAAAGCAGCGATAGACGCTTTGTGTATTTTCATTTTTAATCCACCGACACCGAGAGCCCCGTAGTCAAAGCGATTCCCTCGCTGGGTTCCCTTGTCCATCAAGTCGATACCTTCGATGCCAGACGGAGGAACCGCGTTGAGATCGATGGCAACGCGCAGTGAGCTCGCTTGCTCCAGCTGGGAAGCATTGAGAAGCCGTGCACCGGCTGCACCGCAGGCAAAAACCAACTGGCAACGTTGGAGTTGGCTTTCCAATTCAGACGGGCTGGACGAAGTGAGCGCATGGAGACGATCGGCGGACACTCCGTTTGCAACCAGTTTCTGAATGCAGTCGGTAGATCGATCCAAAGAGCGAGAAACCACCATCACGTTGCATTTCGCGTTTGCCAAAATCTGACACACCCTTTGACCGACAGCACCGGTAGCAGCGAGCACCATGGCGGTTGCTCCCTCCAAGGGGTGGTGTTTTGCTGCACAGAGAACTGCAGCGGCCGCGGTGCTATTTGCTCCGTTGCTATCGAGCATAATGGAAACTCGAAACGGATCAAAAAGGGTTGCCTTGGCGGCTGCAGCAATGGCTTCGCCTTGGCTGACATTGCTGCCACCCACAAAGATCGCTGTATTCTTGAGATCGGCAGGACCGCGGGTGTACATGGCTCCGTGCACTAGGTCACGAATTTCCTCGGGCCGAACGCCAGAATACTGGAGCAAATGGTCCACTCCTGCATCTACGGCAACAACGGCATCAAAAACACTGGCCTTCGGGTCGGTGTCGAACTGAATCAAAATTTTTGGCTTGCTCATCCCCACATTGAAACTTGGTGAAGGGATTCCGTCAACGACAGGATGAAATGGATGGACTCCATGTTATACTTGGGACCCCAACGACTCGGATTTGGATACTCCTGCGCGAAACTAGCGATCGAAAATATGGCCAAGAAAGGTACCGGCAACGAACAAGCTGATCAGGCAGCGTCCCCACAATCGGCCGTCGATTCCAGCATGGCTAACCCTGGAAATGGTTCGCACGACACGGACCATGGAAACGGCAAGTACACGGTGGTCGCACGTCGCTATCGCCCAAAAACGTTCGCTGAATTGGTCGGTCAATCGACTGTTGCGCAAGCCTTGCTCAGCGCTATCGAAAGTAATCGCGTTGGGCACGCTTATCTTTTCACGGGTGCACGCGGGGTGGGCAAGACGAGCACCGCTCGCATTTTCGCAAAAGCGCTCAACGCATCCGCCGAGGCCGATGGCAAATTCGATCCTCACTCCGAGACGGCATTGGCTATCGATTCCGGTGAAGATATGGATGTGCTCGAGATCGATGGAGCCAGCAACCGGGGCATCGACGAAATTAGACAACTGAGGGCCAACGCGGCCGTTCGCCCGAGTCGATCGCGGTACAAGATCTACATCATCGATGAAGTGCACATGCTGACAACGCAGGCCTTCAATGCATTGCTCAAGACGCTCGAAGAACCACCCGGGCACGTCAAATTCATATTCTGCACCACGGATCCCGAAAAGATTCCTATCACGGTTTTGTCTCGCTGCCAACGTTTCGATTTTCCTCCTGTTCACACCGAGCAAATCTACGAACGTCTCAAATTCATCTGCGAGAACGAAGGGACAAAAGCGGACGAAGGAGCATTGCGTCTCATCGCTCGTCGCGCTGCTGGTTCCATGCGAGATAGCCAATCGCTATTGGAGCAATTGCTGAGTTTCGGCGGGACCGATATTTCGGCTGATACCGTTCATGCGATGCTCGGAACTGCGGATGAAACGCGTCTCGCCACATTCGCCTCGAGAATGATTGAACGGGATGCGGCAGGCGCGCTGCGAGAGCTGGACATCGCTGCCGGCGAAGGTGTGGATGTCGGACAGCTGGCAGAACAATTGCTCGGATACCTGCGCGATATGATGGCGGTAAGTGTCGGTGGTGCCGCGGACTTGATCCGGACTGCCAACCCTAGCAGCTGCGAGCAACTTCAGGAGTGGGGTAAAACGTGGGGAACCATGACGCTGTTGTCTGCGTTGCAATTGCTTGACGAAACCATCGTCCGAATGCGACACAGTGTGCAAAGCCGCGTACTTCTGGAAGTGGCTCTCGTTCAGATCTGCAACCTTCAAGATTTGCAATCGCTGTCCGAACTCGTTAAGGCTTTCGCTGCCAATCAAGCGGCCCCTCCACCAAGAATCGCTACCGCGATTGCACCGCCTGCTGCCGATCCAAAAAAAAAAGATGAGCCAATAACTTCATCTGCGTTCTCGAAGGCCACTCTCGCTTCGCAGCCCGTTGGAGTTGAGCAAGCAGCGCCACCCAACGTAGCGGCACCCACTGCAACGGCTCGTTCCGCTCCTAACCCAATCGTTACTCCGCTCCCTGCTCCTCCAGCACAGCCTCCTATTGCTGCCGCTGCTTTGGTTGCGACAGCGAACGTTGTCGCTGCGCCCGCAGTAACTCATTCGGCGCCGATGGCCAAGCCTGAGATTGCCGCGAACAGCCAAGCCGCAACGCTTTCAGGTTCTGGTCGTCCCAATCCAACACTTTCAGGTTCTCCTGTTCCCAATCCGCAAGCTTCTAAGCCGGCTGCGTTGCCCCCCAATGCTTCACCGACAAGGACCAATTCAGAACAAGTTGATGCGCCGAACCGAGCTGCGGTAGATGCATTGGAGATTTTCCGTGAAACGGCAATCAAGCTCGGAGGCTTTGCGTCTCAATGCGGACTGCTGACGGTCCGCGTGGAGCAAGCAAGCGAAGGACTTTGGAAGATCTTTCTGTCCCGCGACGGCGCGATGGTCCAAGATTATTTCCAAACCGGCGAAAATGGCCGGAGATTGCTGGCTGCGATCAAGCAACGCATGGGGCGTGGAATTCTTTTGGAATACATCGTTACCAAAGAAGCATCGCCCGAGATTGCGGGGGTCGAGGAGACGCCTGTTGCTGAGGCTGCGCCCCAGGTAGAAGCGTTTACTCCAACTGTTCCGCAAGCTCAGCTGATTCGCAATGCGATGGGGAATCCGCTCATCAAACAGTTTATGGACGTATTCGAAGGGCAAATCGTTCGGGTCGATCCAGTGCCAATCAAAACATTGCGATCACACCTTGAAATCCCCTCTGCAACCGCTCCGATGCCTGCATCGAGTAATGAACCTGAGTACGAGACGGCGGATAGCGAGAATTAGCGAATCGAAAATCGATACCAGGCATCGACGCGATGCAATCGCGTAGGTCTAACTGACGGACGCGAAACGGCAACGATCGCGAATTGGTTCAAGACAAAAACATTACCAAACAGATCATCTATTCATTCCTACCAGATAAGCTGAGCCATCTATGTTCAAGAACCTGACCAATCTCGCGAGTGCGATGCGCAATATGACCCAAATGGGGGCACAAATGAAAGCCTTGAACGCAAAGCTGGAATCGGCTCGCGTATATGGCAGCGGCGCATCAGGGGCTCTCGCCGTCAATGTAGAAATGAATGGGCTTGGCATTGTTCGTACCGTTAGTGTTTCCGAGGGCTTGCTCTCCCCTGAAAACAAAACGCTGCTGGAACAACTGACCAAAGATTCCATGAATCAAGCGATCAAGTCGTCCAAGGAAATGCACATCCAGGCCTTTAAGGAACTAACAGGTGGCGTTGAGCTGTTTCCTGGGCTCAATGAAATGCTGGAAAACATGGTCAAGTAAGGTTGCGGCCAAACCATCGTCCGCAAGTCTCTTTATCATCGTCCCTTTGCGTAGGATCCCAGGAAATCCAAGCGAATAGCCGTCTTCGCCAGCGAACTGAGAGCTGCTTGAACTTGCGACTGCATGCGATGCCCATCGAACTCGACAAAGAAAAAGTATTCATTTGCGGCTCCAGGGACGGGGAACGATTCAATCCATGTCAGATTCAATCCGTTGTCACGCAAAAGATCCATGACATCGGCTAGCGCGCCAGGTTTGTGGGGAACTTGAAATAGGATTGAGGTTTTGTCGTCGCCGGTTTGCTCCGCGGTTTCGTTCCCGATGATCGCAAACCTGGTCACATTGTTGGGGTTGTCCTCGATTGATTCCGCGATGATATCAAGACCCAAGAAGACAGCCGCCTCGCGCGACGCGACCGCTGCGGCATTGGGCTGTGTTGCCGCAATTTTGGCTGCCGCCGCTGTGCTTGAGACTTCGATCCAACGTGCATCGGGCAAGTGATTGTTCAGCCAATTTCTACACTGAGAGAGCGCTTGTGGTTTGCTGTAGACCTCTCGGATCTCTTCCCGTTTGCACTTGGATATCAAATTGTGATGGATGGGAAGCAGGATCTCTCCGCAGATTTGTGTCGGCATGCGAATGAACATCGTCAGCGTGTCGACAATTCGACCGTCCGTGGAGTTTTCGATAGGAACCACTCCGTACGTTGCCTGGTTGCGATGGATCGCTTCAAAGACAGCCCCGATGGTGTTTACCGGCTGCAGGCCTTCGGTTGCGCCAAAGTACTTTGCTGCGGCGCTGTAGGAGTAGGAGTATTCTGGTCCCAAGTAAGCCACGGTTTGCTTGGAGATAGAATGCAGATACGTGATGCCAGAAACAAAGCCTAGGAACGGCCGATCCAAATCCGAATAGCGAGACTCCGAATTGCTCAGCGTTAAGTTTGATTGGATAGAACGCAAGCTCGGAGCAGCTTCTCCCGACGCATGGAGTTGACTCAGAATCGCACAGCGTTCGTGGACGAGCTTCAGCAACTGACGATCAATTTCTTTCAGTTTTTCGATCAATTCCTGCTCCTCACAGGGTACGAGCCCATGCGTTTCGATTCTGTCAAATTGGCGTTCTACTGGATGGGGTGAATGTAGTCGCATTCACGTGATCGGCTTTGCGTAGTTCGTAAGTCCTTTTGGGGTTGCGACTTAAGGAAAGTTGCGGCCGGCGAGTTGCGGTTTGGCACGCTAGTTGCTCTTCTGGGGCGAGCAACCGCGGGCGGTTACCAAAAACCTTAAAATTGCAACAACATCCAATCACATTTCACATCGTAACGCAGAGGATTCACTTATGGCATCAGGCGAGAAAATTATTGGCATCGACTTGGGGACGACCAACTCCGTGGTCGCCGTCATGGAGGGAACTGAGGTCAAGGTGATTCCTAATGCGGAAGGAAACCGACTGACGCCGAGCGTCGTTGCGTTCACCGACAAAAGCGAAACGATCGTAGGTGAGCCTGCACGCCGTCAGGCTGTTACGAATCCTCGTCGGACCGTTTTCTCTGTAAAGCGATTCATGGGGCGACGACATTCGGAAGTGGAATCCGAAGAGAAGATTGTTCCCTATCAAGTTGTTGGCGGTGCTAACGAGTACGTAAAGGTGCAGATCGGGGATCAGCAGTTTACCCCGCAAGAGATCTCCGCAAAGGTACTTCGCAAGCTCAAGGAAGCTGCAGAGTCCTACCTCGGTCACCGCGTCAGCAAGGCCGTGATCACGGTACCCGCATATTTCAATGATGCACAGCGACAAGCGACCAAGGATGCTGGTCAAATCGCGGGTCTCGAAGTTGCCCGTATCATCAACGAACCAACAGCCGCTGCTCTTGCCTATGGTTTGGACAAAACAAAAGATCAAAAGATCATCGTCTTCGACTTGGGTGGTGGTACGTTCGACGTATCGGTACTCGAAGTTGCGATGAGCAACGACGACGAAAACAACAGCAAGGTTTTCGAAGTTATCAGCACCAGTGGCGACACGCACTTGGGTGGCGATGACTTTGACCAAGCGTTGGTGAATCACGTTGCAAACCAGTTCCAAAAAGACAACGGTATCGATCTTCGCAAAGACGCGATGTCACTGCAACGTCTTCAAGAGGCTTGCGAAAAGGCAAAGAAGGAACTCAGCAGTTTGCCACAGACCGACATCAACTTGCCGTTCATCACGGCCGACGCGACCGGTCCAAAGCACTTGCAGATGACGATCACTCGAAGCACATTTGAAAGCCTCGTTGACGAACTGATCGAGCGATGCCGTAAGCCAGTTTTGCAAGCGTTGCAAGATGCCAAGATGAAGCCATCCGACATTGACGAAGTGGTTCTCGTCGGAGGTTCAACGCGCGTACCAAAGGTTCGCCAAATCGTTAAGGATATTTTCGGCAAAGAACCACACCAAGGGGTCAATCCAGATGAAGTGGTAGCAGTCGGTGCGGCCATCCAAGGTAGCGTGCTCTCCGGAGATCGTCGCGATGTTCTGTTGCTCGACGTGACGCCGCTGACTCTCGGTATCGAAACCGAAGGTGGCGTGCTCACAGCGCTCATCGAACGCAACACAACCATTCCTGTTGAGAAGAAGCAAACGTTCTCGACGGCCGCAGATGGGCAAACCGCCGTAACCGTCAGCGTCTTCCAAGGTGAACGCAAGATGGCCCAGCAAAACCGATTGTTGGACCAGTTCAACCTGGAAGGAATTGAATCGCAACCGCGTGGTGTTCCGCAAATCGAAGTGAAGTTCGACATCGACCAAAACGGTATTTTGAACGTGTCCGCAAAGGACCTCAAGTCCGGCAAGCAATCGAGCGTCAAGATCGAGCAATCGAGCGGGCTTAGCAAGGATGAGATCGAGCGCATGCGACGCGAAGCGGAATTGCATGCCGACGAAGACAAGAAGTTCGTTGAACTCGCCGAAGCAAAGAACCGTGCCGAAAACACAATTCACGGTCTAGAAAAGGCGATCAACGAACAAGGGGAATCGCTGAGCGCATCGGATCGTGAACCACTGGAGTTGGCGATCAAGAAAGCACGCGACGCGGTTGCTACCAATGACGCGGCAGCGATCAAGACTGCAACGATGGAACTCGAGCAGTCAGCACAAGCGTTCCGTTCCACCCTTGGACCTCAATCGGGTGCAGCAGCAGGACCTGAATCGGCCGCCAAGCCATCAGGCGATGATGACGCGATCGATGCGGAATTCGAAGTTAAGAACTAGTATCTGTTGAATCAAGATTTCAAAAGGCGAGCCCCAGCGGCTCGCCTTTTTTATTTGTCCTCTTGGCAATCGACGTCGTAGGCGTTTCCCTCGTAGCCGAAGATGTGAATCTTCCCTTCGCATCCCGTAGCGGAAGATGTGAATCTTCCGTTGTCGGAACATTACGCTCAAACGCTTTGATTCCGTCGAACTCGCCCGTGCATCTCTTTGATTCGATGGCACCATGCCATGAGGGACCCATTAACGCATCGAAAGCAGTTGCCCTGCCAGCGAGCATCCGTGCGATTCACTCGTATCGCAGGGCATCGATCGGGTCCAATTGCGAGGCACGCCATGCGGGATAGAATCCAAATCCTGCTCCGATCAGAATCGATACCGTGACCGCGGCGACGATGGCGGGTACGGATGCAGCGATGGGCCAACCAAGTAGCATAGAAATAAGCATCGAAACACCGCGAGCCAATCCGATTCCTATTGCTGCACCGATCAGGCACAGCAGAATGGCCTCTACCAAAAACTGGATCATGATGTCTCGAGCTTTCGCTCCAACAGCCATGCGCAGTCCTATTTCGCGAGTGCGTTCTGTTACCGAGACCAGCATGATGTTCATAATGCCAACGCCCCCAACCAGGAGCGAGATTCCTGCGATCACCAACAGTAGGCTTGTCATCAACGTGGTCGTCGAACCGAACATCGCGGACAACTCCGTCATATTGCGAAGGTTGAAATCGGCCGCTTCGCCCGAGCGGATCAAGTGTGTTTGCATCAGTGTCGTGTTGATTTGATCGACTGCTTGTGGGATGCGTTCCGTGGTTATTGCGGATGCAAAGATCAGATCCACTGTGGTCATGCGAGTCTGACGGGGCGTATTTGCGATTTGATCGACTGTCAGTGTTGGGTAAAACTCGACGTGGGATCTAGGGTATGGATCGCCGAATGAATTGATCCCGTTGGAACTGGCGCCTCCCGTACTTTGATTGACTTGTCCGAGCGTCGAGCCGCTCACGCGGTACTTTAGTGTTGTCCAGGGAGTCAAGAGAATATCGTCTTGATCCATTCCCATGACATTGGCTCCCTTGCTACTCAGTACGCCTATCACGCGGAAAGGAACGTTTTGGATTCGAATCGATTCACCGATTGGAGAGCAATCATGGAACAATTCGGTGACCAATGTTTTTCCAATAACGCAAACCTTGTTGGCATTGCGAACATCTTGATCTGTGAAGCATTCTCCTTCCTCAAGATTTTTCCAATCTCGAATTTGTAGATACGCTGGGGTGGTTCCGTACATATTCGCTGGCACCCAATTGGTCGAGCCATATACGACCTGAGTTCGTGATTGAACGACAGGAGCGGCAGCTGCAACCGCAGGGCACTGCGAAATGATGGCGTCGACATCGGCAGGCGTGAGGGTTGGTGAGGAACCTGCCCCCTGCGTGATGCCCGCCGCGGCAGCAGCGCCCGGCATCACCATGATGAGATTCGCACCCATGCTTTGGATGCTCTTCCCAAGTGTCATCGACGCTCCATTACCTATTTCCGTAATCGAGACGACCGCCATGATGCCAATGACAATCCCCAACATGGTCAGCAAAGATCGCATCACGTTGCGCCGAAGTGCTGACGCCGCAGTTTGAAGTCGCCTTTTATTTCGTTGGAAATTCTGGAGAAAATGGTTCATGGTTAGGAAGCGATCCGACCGTCGCGAATATGAATGGTGCGTTTAGCATGCGAAGCGACATGGTTGTCGTGTGTTACCAACACCACCGTCACACCGATCTCCGAATGCAAGTACTCAAATAGAGAGAGGATCTCTGCTGACGTTTTCGAATCGAGAGCTCCCGTCGGCTCATCAGCGAACAAAATCGCAGGCTTGTTGATCAGCGCGCGAGCGATCGCCACTCTCTGTTGCTGCCCGCCCGAAAGCTGAGAGGGCTCGTGGTCCATGCGGTCGGCGAGCCCAACTCTTTGCAGCAGTCCTTCAGCGCGCGCAACTGCTTCTTTGGAAGAGAGTCCAAGGTCGCTGTACTCTAACGGCATCATGACGTTGTGAAGCGCCGTCATGCGAGGTAGCAAGTGAAAATTTTGAAAGCAAAAGCCAAGCTTTGCATTTCTGATTTCCGCACGCTCGTCGCGTGAGCAATGAGTTACGTCCTTGCCATCTAATCGGTATGCGCCAGCTGTCGGTCTATCTAGGCAACCGAGGATATTGAGAAGCGTACTTTTGCCGGACCCCGATGCACCCATGATCGCGGTCATGGAGCCCGCTTCTACTTGTAGAGTTATGCCATGCAGCACGGGGATATCCAGGTCTCCACGTTGGTATGTTTTGGTTACGTCGGATAACTCGATAACGTTGTTCATGATTTGCTCCCACCGTGTTCGTTTACTAATCTTTTTTCGTTCCTGGCATTTTGGGAACGAAGGGATTCGACATGGATTGAGAAACACCGGCCGTAGATTCGCCGAGAACAATTTCGGTACCTTCTGTCAGACGCTCGCTCTCAACTTCTGTAAAGTTTCCCTCGGAAACACCCACAGTCACCATGACTTCGTGCAGTCCGGATTTGTCGCGAATCCAAACGGTTCGATTCAAATCGGTGCGGAGGGATGATTCGACAGCGTTAGAGGGTGAGAATCGCAACGCGGCATTCGGTACGGACAAAATTCCTTTCCGCTCGTCGACAATAAACTCCACGTTGGCGGTCAAATAGGGTAGCAAGTCAGCGTTGGTGTTTTCAACGCTGACAACCACCGTATAGGTGACCACGTTTTGACTCATCGAGGCGTTCAATCGCACTTGCTTGACCGAACCCTGATATCTCTTGTCAGGATGCGAATCTACGGTGAATCGGACAGGCAAACCTGGGCGGATTCGCCCAATATCAGCTTCATTCACGGATACCCAAATTTCGAGTTCGCGCAAATCTGACGCCAGAAGGAACAAGCTCGGCGTCGATAGGCTGGCAACAACGGTTTGCCCTTGGTTGACGCGCCGATCGATGACCGTGCCATTGATGGGCGACAAAATAGAACAATAAGAAAGTGTTGTCTGTGCGCGTTTTAAAACGGCACGCGCATTGTCGTCCTCCGCTTTTGCCCCTTCGATCGCGCTCCTTTGGGTTTCGATGCGACTCTTAGCTTGCTCGATCGCAGCCTTTGCCACTTCGACGGCTGCTCCGAAAGATTCCATATCGCTTCGATAGGTGTCGATCTCCGCATCGCTCAAAGCGCTCGATTTAGACAGCTGTATTACGCGACTCCAATCGCTCTTGGAGCGATCAAATCTGGATTGCTGCTGACGCAGCTCTGCCTCGCTCCTCGATAGCGCACCTTCCGACTCCTTGAGCTGCGATATGGCCTGCGATACTTGCGCTGCAGTGCGTCTTGCTTGCGCGGCTGCGATCTCAACTTCAATCTCGTAGACCGAGGTGTCAATCTTTGCCAGCACCATGCCTTTCGCCACATAGGATCCATAGTCGATCGACTTTCCCGTGTTTGAATCGACTCCAAACTCGATCACGCGGCCGGCTACTTGTGCACCTACGTCAATGATGTCGCATGGCTCTAGCGTTCCCGTTGCACTGATAGTGCTCGAGAGCGTCCGACGCTCGACAGTGGATGTTTTGTATTGCACTTCAGCGGTGCCTGAGTTTGCAATGAATGCTCGAGAAACCGCGAGCAACCCGATGGCAAGCAGCGAAAAGAGTGTTAGTTTGAACATAAGGTTTTTCATCAACGGAAACTAGTTGCCGGACATAGATTTAAGATCACTTGGATTTCTCGCGGAGAGCATGCCATTTACCCTCTTTTTTTACAGGCCCACCTTTCACACTAAATGTGCCTAAGATTTCATCGCCGTCGATCTCTCCGGCATGGGACATTACCATGGAAAAGACTCCCATCTCGCGTTTGACGCTGAACTCGACGCGATTCTTTTTGACCGACAGATGATCGGCTTGGAGCGACGTTCCGTCGGGCGCAGTTACCGTTGCCCTGAGTGCACCTTTGAGTTCCGTGACAACCATCGTTACGGTTCCACCGGCTGGTCCCAGATCCAAAGACCACTTCCAAGTACCTTGGATGCTCGTGTTTTCCGCCCCTTTCGGTAGTGGAGTCTGCGCGATTGTGGGAATGGCCAGTCCAATTGCTAATGCAAAGAGGAGGCCCATGCGCGTACCGAAATACATTGTTCTGTTCATTGCAAATTCCTTTTTTCGCGAAACCTGACGCTTTTCCTTTTTAAAGCAGGCCCTGACTATCAGAGCGAACTGTCCTATCCGGAATGTCACCAAAACGCGTGTTTTTCCGACGCGCAAAGCGAGATTTTCCTGTTTTTGAAAAATCAGGAGATTTTCCGTCGGATTGCGCAAGGCGGCGTGACATTAAAATAAAGCGATCGTGATTTGTATTGGCGTTTGCAAACCGATCTGATTGTTGGCCGAGGCTTTATCCCATTGCGGAGATCGAAGGAGTGATGAAACTTGATGAGCACAACCCAAGTCATCCAAAGCATCCAACTCGCTAGACTGGGCGACGATAGCAGTCTCGGCACACTTCTGTCGTCGTATGAACGCTATCTGAAGTTGTTGGCTCAAGTTCAAATCGGTAGGGCTTTGCGCAGTAAGTTGGACGCGTCGGATATTGTCCAGGAAACCTTCCTCGAAGCACACAAGAGCATTCATCGCTTCGAGGGAACAAATGGAGACCAATTCATCGCATGGTTAAAGTCGATACTTGCCAAACGACTGGCTAACACGATGCGACACTATCTAGGAACACAAGCCCGAGATATTCGATTAGAAGAGAGAATAGAGAATTCTCTAGATCACTCTTCTATGTCGCTTGCGGGAATGGTTGCCGTTCAAAACAGTTCTCCTAGCCATCATGTTTCAAAAAAAGAACAATCGCAGCTTATGGCTGAGGCGTTGCTTCGACTGCCAGATGATTATCGCGAAGTGATCATGATGCGGCACCTAGAGGGTATGACCTTCCCAGAAATTGCTGCAGCCATGAATCGAACGGAAGGCAGCGCAGAGAAGCTATGGTTGCGGGGAATGGCAAAACTAAAGAAAGAGTTTTTGAGGGAGTAGCTCCAATGCCAAACGATCCTTTTGCAAAAACGAACCCAATTCCATTTTCGATAGGACCAGAGGAGTCAGACGGCGATCTGGACCCGAGATTAATTGAATTGTCGCGATCCTACCTATCGGCCCTACGCGCAGGTGAGCGGCCGAGTCGCATTGCCTATCTGGATCGATATCCGGATTTGCATGAGCAAGCCCGAGATTACCTCGAGGGGATAGAAATGGCCCACTCGTTGGAACGCGCGCCAACCAATGCTCATTTGCGAGCCAATGACCGTATCGACATCAAGTTCAGCGAGCCGATTGGCGATTTTCGCATTATCCGCGAAATTGGACGTGGCGGTATGGGCTCGGTCTATGA
>CAIXME010001032.1 GCA_903920425.1 uncultured Pirellula sp.
AGGATGCGGCGCGAACCATAACGATTCGCTTTCCCATTCCAATTCTTGGAAAGTCCATCCACAAAACCTAGCAAACAAAGTGCCAGGTGCAAATTCAGAGAACCGCCCTAAAATGCGGCCTCTTCTCATGGCCCGCGTCGCAACGCAAGGTTCTTACGCTTGATTGCTTTGCCGAGTATTACTTAACGGGGAGCAAGGTGGCTTGGAATTGAGCCTTGCATGCCTCTAGGACGCTTTCGATCGCTGCGTCCGCGCGCTCGCTGGTGAGCGTTTCCGTTGAGCTGCGCAGGTGAATACTCAGCAAAACCCGTTTCTTTCCATCACCATCTTTCTTGGTGTCCCGATAGATTTCGCGGAATGCAACTTTGATGCAAAGCGGACCGGCTGCGTTTTGGATGGTTGTCGAAAGCGACTGCCATTGGACAGGTTCATCGACAATCAAGTTGAGGTCGCGTTCCACGGTCGGAAACGGGATGATCGGTTGTAGCTGAGGAACCAAACGGGCATGCGACAAGAGCAAGTCGAGGTTAAGTTCCCCGACCGACGCCGCGATATCGAGCTTCACAGCGTCAACAATCGATCGATGAAGCTGGCCAGCCCAAGCGATCATTTGTCCATCGACGTGCCATGCTACTCCCGCGTGGGATGCAATGTATCCCCAATCCGGCTGGGACTTGGTGATGCGACTGTTGGCAAAGTCTGGACCGCAAACGCGATGCAAAATTTCCTCGAACACACCCACTACATATCGAAGATCCGCAGGTCCGATTACGCCAATATGAAATTGCTCGCGTGGCAAACCGTTGTTTTGTGGTAGGTATGCATTGGCGGTTTCGAACAGCTGAGAATCGCGATTCGATTGAGATTGGTTGTAGAGCCGGGCCGCGATCAAACTCGGAATCAACGAGCGTCGCAGCAAGCTAGCTCCTTCGAGTAGTGGTACCATCGTCGAGAGTGTCTCGTCCGATGTCCATGGCGAGATGACCGACGTCGGCGACTTGCTGATCAAGCTAGGCGTAAGGGTTTCGTCGAGACCGGCTGCGCATGCAACCGCTCGTACGGTTTGCATCATGATATCTTTAGGGCGACGGGTCGAAGAAACCAACGGGACCGAAGCGTCTTCCGGGATCTGTTCGTAACCGTGGATGCGTGCGATTTCTTCGATCAAGTCGATTTCTCGGCTCAAGTCGGCGCGATACGAAGGGGGAACGACTTGTGCTCGAAAGCCTGTATCTCCATCAACGCCAGGTTCATCATGCTCCACCGTGCAACCCAGTCGGACCAGGATGTCCAGCGATCGTTCCCATGGCACTTCAATTCCCAATACGCTGCTGATCTTGGTGGCACGCAGTTGGATCGGGGATCGTACATAATTTCCGGCGCCGGTATCAACCGAGCCAGCCAGAAGCTGTCCACCAGCGATTTGCAAAATCACTTCGCAGCATCGTTGCGATGCCCAATCAAGCTGAGCTCCATCGACTCGCCTTTCATAGCGATAAGAAGACGGCGAATGTAGCTTGAGCTTTCGAGCAGTCCGGCGAATCGAAAGCGGTACAAATTCCGCTGCCTCGATCAGCACGTCGACGGTTGACTCGGAAACTTCGCTGTCGACTCCGCCCATGACTCCCCCAAGCGCGACAGCTCGTTCCGCATCGGCAATCACGACCATTTGCGAATCAAGTTGGTATGTACGGTGGTCGATTGCTACGAAGTTTTCTTTTTCGACTGCAGGCCGCACAATAATCTTGCCGCCACGAATACGAGCAAAGTCGAACGCATGCAGAGGCTGACCGCATTCGAACATGACATAATTGGTTGCGTCTACCACATTGTTAATCGATTTGACACCAATCGATTCCAATCGCTTTTTAAGCCAATCAGGGCTTGGCCCAACTTTAACCCCTTTGATCAATCTGCCGATGTAGCGGGGGCAAGCAGCAGCGAACTGATTCTCAATCGAGAGCGACTTGGTTACTGATTCGGCGACAGGTTTCAATTGCGGAGCTGGATATCGCAATTCTGTATTGAGCAGAACCGACGCTTCACGAGCGATCCCAATGTGACCAAGGCAATCGCCCCTGTTGCTCGTGATTTCCAAATCGACGATCGGGATTCCATCGACCATCACGGTGCTTTCGTGATTGAGTCCCGTCAGTGCCCATCGTGTGGCCATTTCATCATGACCGATGGGGATATCAACGTAGTCCGACAACCATTCCCAAGAAACTAACATGCACTCACCCGACCTGACATGGAAGCAAATGTACTAAGATGCAAATTGGCGGAGGAACCGAACGTCGCTCCGATAAAGATCACGAATGTCGACGATTCCAAACCGCCGCATGCAAAGACGCTCGACACCCAGTCCGAATGCAAAGCCACTCCATTTTTCGGAATCGATTCCAAGAGCTTGGAACACATTCGGATCAACCATACCCGCACCGCCGAACTCTATCCAATTCCCATTCCACCAGTAGTCAACTTCTACGCTCGGTTCGGTAAACGGAAAGAACGAAGGGCGAAAACGAACGCGCACATCACTGCCGAGATAGCTTGTTGCGAAGAGCCTCAAAACACTCTTGAGTTGTGCCATGGTCACGTTCTTGTCGACCCACAGTCCTTCCATTTGATGGAACATGGGAAAGTGCGTAGCGTCCGGTGCATCAGGCCGATAGACGCGTCCCAAGGAAATGATTCGCAATGGCAACGGTTGTGTTTCCATGACGCGAATCTGGACCGTGCTGGTTTGGCTTCGCAACAGCATCGCGTCTCGGTCTGATGGGTTTTGCGCCTGCTTCTTGGCTGTCGCAAGATAAAAATTATCGAGTGGATCGCGAGCCGGGTGATCTTCTGGGATGTTGAGGGCGACGAAGTTGTGCCACGTATCCTCGATTTCAGGCCCTTCGGTTACGTTGAAACCAAGGCGTCCCATAATCTCCTTGAGGTGTTCGATCGTTTGCGTGATCGGATGCAATTGCCCCAGCACGGGACGAACGCCTGGCAGCGTTGGATCGACTGATGGTTCGTTCGACGTTTTTGTGCCACCTCCTAGCCGGTCGGTTGCCGTGTCCAATAGCGATTGGATCGCATCTCGGACCTCGTTGAATTTCTTTCCCGCGGCAGGGCGATGCTCTGATTCGATGGCACCCATCAGTTTTTGGACCGCTTTGATGGCTCCGTTCTTGGCGCCAACGAATTTCACTCGTAACGCCTCAAGTTGTTCGTTGGATGCGACGGTGTCTAACGAACTTTTCGCTTCGTCCAATAGACCATCAAGCGATTCGATGAAATTCTGCAGAGACATACTGGGCTCAAGGATTGTATTGGGTAGAACCGCAAACTCACTCTATGCAATGAGCCCACGACCAAAAAGTCGCGGGCTCCTCGATGTTGGCAAGCGCACTGCATTCGCAGCGGCTTTACTGGTTTGGATGAGCAATGCTGACACACGACTGCGTCAGCATTGCAGGTCAACAATTTATGTCAACGTGCGATCAAGTGTTGAAACTTAAGCAGCCTTTTTGGCTTCCAAAGCTTTCTTCACTACGCTAGCTACGACTGCGAAGCCCGCTGGATCGTTGATCGCCATCTCGGACAAAGTCTTTCGATCCAACTCGATGTTGGCCAAGACGAGACCAGCGATGAATTGGCTGTATCGAAGATCGTGCATACGAGCCGCTGCGTTCAAACGGATGATCCAAAGCCGTCGGAAATCGCGGCGCTTGCGACGACGATCGCGGTATGCGAAACGGCCTGCTCGGACCAAATTTTCTTTGGCGGTACGGTACAGACGACGACGTCCGCCAACGTATCCCTCGGCTCGTTGAAATAACTTACGCTTGGCCTGCCTACGGGCAGCACCCTTTCTCGTTCTCATAGTTGAGCAACCTTAAACTGTTGCATGTGGTGTTTCAGGTCATCGCGAGGGTTGCCAGATCAGCAACACAGGCCCGAATGGTCTTCGCGATTGTTGTACCCAAACACCTGGGGATCAAAATGGGCCAGTGGTTCGGTAGGGCTGCGTAACGGTTCAGTTGTCGCAGCCAATTTGAAACGCAGTTCGAATTCAACTGCGGTCTAAATCAAACCGCAGTGCATTCACACTATGTTTCTCGGGGGCAGCTTAGTAGCTGTAACCACGAAGAGCGTCGGTGATGTGTCGCAAGTATTGCGGTTCCAAAACCTTGGTTCCACGCAATTGACGAATCTTCTTTGCGGACTTGCTAATGGCCAAGTGGCTCGTGCCAGCCTTGCGATGCTTGACCTTGCCTGTCGCTGTGATTCGGAATCGCTTCTTGGTTGACTTGTGGGTCTTTTGTTTGGTCATGTAAGCACTACGGCAATCTAAAAGGTCTGTATATAAGCAATGCTAATCGGAACGATTGTGTGCGTTCCGGTACGTTTCCGAAATGTAGGGGGGCCAAGTTTACCGGCACCCTGCGATTCATCCAAGGCTAAATCGGAAGGTAAATGGTCAAAACCTGGGCCGTTTTCAAGACTTTAGCCCCCAAACGGGCTACTTTTTGTCGATCTGAGCAGAGAAGTGCCTACCTGTAGTCGCGACAGTGTCCGCAATTGATGGCAGCTAGGGAGTATCGGGGTCGATTACTGCTCCCCTAACTTTGCGGATTACGTCAGCCATCGATTGGGGGGGATCGGCTTGCCCGGCAAGCTCTTCGGATTTCCGAAATTGGGTGAGTTCGGTTCGTAGGATACCCAGTAGGGTTTGCAAAAGAACCACCACCATGGGCCCGACCAGGATCCCGATAGGGCCGAGAGATTGGATACCTCCCAGGACGCTTAGAAGGGCCAGCAAAGGGTGCAGCTGACTCTGTCCATGCAACACAAACACCTTTACCAAGTTGTCCACTGTCCCCACGACGAGCATGCCCCAAAGGGCAAGCAATCCGGCTGCGATTAGGTTCTCTTCGAAGATTGCCAAGTACACGCAAACTGGCACCCACACGATTGCGGGCCCAACGAAGGGGACTAGTGCGCAGGTTGCTGTGAGCGCGGTAAGCAATATCAATGAGGGCATGCCGGCAAAGTAATAGCCGATTCCAGCAACCAGCCCCTGTAAAAGCGCCGAAAGGACTGTGGCCAAAACGATCGCTCGCGAGATGCGATCGAATTCGGCGAGCAGCTCCAGTTCATAGCGATCGTCGAGTGGACTCAGTTCCATCATGGTTCGCACCATGCCAGGTCCGTCGAACAAAAAGAAATAGAGAGAGACCATGAGGATACTGCTGGCGATTACAAAGCGGAGCAGAAACGTCGCAAAGTCACCTGTGAAGCCAACCAGTCGTGGTCCTATGTATTCGAAGAAGCTCTTGTTGAGGTTTTCGATGTCCTTGTCAGACGGATTGGCGAGATCCTTGAGCGCGCCCATCCAAGGCCCGCCCGAAAT
>CAIXME010001033.1 GCA_903920425.1 uncultured Pirellula sp.
CTGTCCCGGAAGAACCAAAAAATTGCAGCGAGGATAGGGATAACCGTTCCCCAATAGGGAAATGTAGTTCGGAGTGTCTCTAAGATCTTGGAGCCAATTCCGAGCGGCAGTCGTGCTTGATTGTAAATCGAATCAAGTCGAGGGGACAAAAAGTTCGCGATGAACACAAATCCGATAAAGCACAATACAAACAAGACGATAGGCTGTATGGCTGTGTAGCGAACTTGAGAGTCCACCTCCTGTCGCCATTGCGACAGCATGCGGATGGGCGTCAAGCTTTCCACTTTTCTCTCTGTGTAAAACCAGGCAATCAGCGAGTGACGATACGCCCATGGGATGGATTCGTCGCGGAGTCCTTGTTCGATCGTACGGCCGAAGCCATTCTGAGTCGCCAAGAAATAACAAATGCGATCTAGAGATTCTTTGAGCGGAACCGAATCCAATGCGATATTCATCGGAAGACCGGCGTTGGACAACGAAAGCAAACTTTCGTTAAACGCGATCACATCCGCTAGTTGTAGTCCCTGTGGTTCTGGCATGATTCGATCAAGTTGGGTGAAGAGTCAGGAGCTTGCCCGTGTATCAAGCTGGCTTCCTGTATGCAACTTATCGATGCGCGCTGTCGCGTCTTTTATCTACTGATCGCAGAAGTCGTGGAAATTTATTCCGAACCGCGCTGGGACGGAGCGTGCCCAGACGGAGCATGCCCGAGCTGGGTTGCCTGCAACGACCTTAGTTCTGAAAACGCTTCGAGCATTCCCCATTGCAGGCTGATTTGCTTCTGGGCCGCGATGTCGATACTGCGTTGCTCAATCGCTTCCTGAGTCGATTGATTGAATGCCCCGCGGAAGACGCCAACCAATTCGGCGACGGGTGCCGTCAAGCAAACGCATGCAGCAGCCAACGCCGTCATGCGTATCAATCGCCTGACGTTTTTATGATCCGAGATGCAATGGCGTGCCGCTTCAAGTGTCCTCGGGCGCAATTCATCGGATGGCACCACGTACCGACCGGCCGACAGAATCGTTGACTCCACGGACTTTAGCAGCTCAGACTCCATCCACTCGTTGTTGTTCTCATCACCAAGGGTAGGATCGAACGGCGTGGAGGCTTTCTCTGGATCGAATTGGGAATCGGAGTTGTCAGCGTCAAAGTAGTTAGTCACAAAACGCCTCCTCTCCGCAATCTTGCAGCATGCCAGACAGTTTGATTAACGCGTATCGGTAGCGGCTCGCTGCTGTTGAAGCCGAGCAGTCCAGCACCAATCCGATCTGGGCGAAAGTCAGGTTTTCCCAGATTTTGAGCACAACGACCTCGGATTGCTCCGTCGGTAGGGTCCTCAAAGCCAGCCAGACCGATCGGTAGGTTTCCTCGCGTTCTAGCTCATCAACGGAACGGCTGGTGAGTAGATCGGTGAGAGTGGAAACCAACGACCAACGCTTCTTTTTCCGCAAGACGACTAGCGACTCGTTGCGGACCATCGACAGCAAGTAGGGCCAGGCAGATTCCGCTCGCAAAAGCAATTGCGGGTTGGATACCACGCGAATCAAAGCCGCGTGGACTGCATCCTCCGCATCATGCTGGTTCCGCGTGATGGTCACGGAAAAGCGAACCAGCCGCTGTGCGGTCAAGTCGTACAGGCCCGCGAGAGCTGCGCCGCCACTGGCGGAGATGCACTCTGCGTACTCACGAACTTGATTTGAGAGGGAGTCGGGTTTGGTCATGACAGACAATAGGATGCGCGACGCTCCCCCATTTGTCTAACATTTTTTAAAAAATGTTCCCGCCGGCCCGCTCCTCGCTCAAGGGGCTGCTGCTTTAATCAAAACCCGACGCGTTCGCGAGGAATCCCTTCCTTGCTTACATCCAATGACCATGAAGCCTCACACAGAGACACCAAGCCACAGAGATTTCTTAGCGCCAAAGAAGGACTAACCACAGAGACACGGAGGCACAGAGATTTTAAAGAATCCACTTTGATTTTGA
>CAIXME010001034.1 GCA_903920425.1 uncultured Pirellula sp.
TATCTACCAACCCCATCGATGCCTTTGTAAAAGAAAAGTGGCAGACGTTCGGGTTAAAGCCGGCCGAACGAGCGAGTCCGCGAAGTCTCATACGTCGTTTGTATTTTGATTGTCTCGGAGTGCCACCCGATCTCGAAACCGGGGAGCGGTTTGCTGCTGATCCGAGCGAATTGGCGTATCAGGAACTCGTCGATGATTTGCTGGCCGACCCACGCATGGGGGAACGGATGGCGCGCGATTGGCTCGACGTGGTTCGGTATGCGGAAACGAACAGTTACGAGCGCGATGGGCCCAAGCCAAACGCTTGGAAGTACAGAGACTATGTTGTTCAATCGCTGAACCAAGACAAACCGTACAACCAATTTTTGGCTGAGCAGATCGCTGGCGACGAGATGCAAAATCCTAGTCAAGAATCGCTGACAGCAACTGGGTTCTTTCGGCTTGGCATTTGGGACGACGAGCCTGCGGATAAAGAAAAAGCGACCTTCGATGAGTACGACGACCACGTGACTACCATCGGGCAAGGCATATTGGGACTGACGCTCAATTGCGCCCGATGTCATGATCACAAGATTGATCCGATACCACAAAAGGATTACTACCAGATGGTCGCATTCATCCGTGATGTGCCGTCGTACGGCACGCGGGGTGACGAACGATCCAACAATCAAATCGATGTCTCAGATCCTGTTCTTAAAAGCAAAAATTCGCAGTTGAAGGCGAAGATCAAGTCGCTGCTGGAGGCATCGCGCGGTATCGAAGAAGCCGGTATCGCCAAGATGACTGAGGAAGACAAGCAAGCAGCAAAGAGCCCAGACAGAGATAAGGTAATACGCGAACGATTAAAGAATCACGTCTCACCATCCCAATGGGAAGAGTACGAGACGATGAAAAAGACGATCGAGGTGACTCGCAAAGAATTGGAAGACCTGCCACTTGATTTTCGTTTGGGGCTTGCCAAGGCGGTCCCACAACCGGAGCAGACATTTGTTCTGATGCGAGGTACCCCTGGGGCATTGGGCGATGCCGTTGAGCCTGGGTTTCCAAAACTATTTCAAGAATCAGATCCTTTGACGGTAGTGCCGACAGCGAACTCGGCGGGGCGTAGAACTCAGCTAGTTCGATGGATGACGATGCCAGAGAACCGGTTAACCAGTCGCGTCATCGTGAATCGTGTCTGGCAACACCACTTCGGACGTGGAATCGTCCGGTCAGCAAACAATTTTGGACAATTGGGAGATCCTCCAACCCATCCGGAATTGCTCGATTTCCTCGCGAGACAACTCGTTCAGTTCGATTGGCAACTCAAGCCTTTGCATCGCATGATGTTGCTATCCGAAACGTACCGCCTAAGTTCGGGTGGGGATGAGGACTCCGTGCAAAAGGATCCGAACAACGACTATTTCTCGCGATTCAATGTACGGCGATTGAGCGCCGAAGAGCTTCGCGATGCGGTGCTAACGGCCAACAACAGAATCAATTGGCAACAGCTAGGACCAAGTTTCTTTCCCGAAGTCTCCGACGATGTAAAGGCGGGGCAAAGTATTCCCGGAAAGGGTTGGGGTAATTCCAGCGAAGCGGAAAAGGCACGGCGAAGCATTTACATTCACATCAAGCGTTCGTTGATTCCACCCGAGTTGTCGGTCTTTGATTTCCCCGAGACGGATACTAGTTGCGAGGCTAGATTTTTGACAACGCAAGCGGCCCAGGCGATGAATATGCTCAACGGCGCGTTCATGCAAAAACAATCAACCTTCTTGGCCGAGAATGCATCGAGAAACGCAAAGGACCTAGGGTCGCGTTTGCGGGCTGCGATCGAGTTCGCTTACTCTCGCCCAGCAAACGAAAGCGAGATTCAAAGAGGAAAAGATCGTATCGGTACTTTCCAATCCAAATTTGGTCTGGACGAGAATCAAGCATTTCAAAAGTACTGTTTGGTGTTGCTCAACAGCAACGAATTCCTATACCTCGATTGATCGATGGCGTGGATCCGTCCACCCAATTCAGACGATCAAAAACGACCATCAACGCTATTCATAAAACGCAGATTCAACAACATAAGGCAGACAAGCCATGGCAAACAAAAATTTTTGCGGTCGCACGCGTCGGGAATTCCTGTGGGAGACCGGCGGCGGTTTCGGAAGTGTGGCGCTCACCTCGCTTTTGAGCGCTGACGGTTTTTTCAACAAGACCGCATCCGCGGATGAAGCGAAGCCTCACGGCGGAAAGCACGCGACTGTCCCCGGCAAAGCAAAGTCCGTTATCTTTTTGTTCATGTACGGCGGCCCAAGTCAAATCGATACGTTTGACTACAAGCCGAATATGGTTGGAATGGATAACAAGACGATTGCGGTAAAGACATTTGGTCGGGGCGGGCATCGCAACGAAGGACGCATTGTCGAGCCACGATGGAAATTCAAACAGTATGGAGAGTGTGGAAAATGGATCAGTGATCTATTCCCTCATTTGGGTAGCTGCGCTGATGACATCGCATTTCTTCATTCCATGACAGCGGATTCGCCGATTCACGGATCTGCGATGCTCATGATGAACTCGGGCAAAATTCTCAGCGGCTCACCATCCATGGGATCCTGGATCAACTATGGATTGGGCTCATTGAATGAGAATCTGCCTGGTTATGTTGTCATGCTGGATCCAACGGGAGGTCCCATCAGCGGAGCCAAGAACTGGTCGAGCGGTTTCATGCCCGCCAACTATCAAGGAACCATTTTGCGAGCCAAGGGAGCTCCTCTGCTCGATTTGCAACCGCCCGCGGGAGTTTCGCGAGAATTGCAACGCGATTTGATCGATGCCATCGAAGAGAACAATCGATCGCACTTGGCCACTCGTGCAGGAAACTCAGAGTTGGCTGCACGCATCTCCAGTTACGAGCTCGCATATCAAATGCAAAAATCGGCACCAGAAGTAGTCGATATCTCTCAGGAAGACCAATCGACTCTCGATCTTTATGGGATTGGCCAAAAGCGAACAGACGATTTTGGAAGGCGTTGTTTGTTAGCGCGACGCATGGTCGAACGAGGGGTTCGATTTATTCAGCTCTACTCGGGCGGGGCGCACAATGACGACAACTGGGATGCGCACGGGGATTTGGAGCAGAACCACAACAAGCACGCTGGCAATACAGACAAGCCGATCGCCGGGCTTTTGAAGGATCTAAAGCAACGTGGATTGCTCGATAGCACGCTGGTGGTTTGGGGTGGCGAGTTTGGTCGACAGCCGGTTGCGGAGTATCAAGCCAGCACGGGACGTGACCATAATTCGTACGGCTTTACCATGTGGATGGCGGGTGGCGGCATCAAAGGAGGAACAACGGTAGGAGCGACGGATGAACTCGGTGCTGCTGCTGTGGAGCGTCCATTGCATGTAAAGAATATGCATGCCACCGTGCTGCACCAACTCGGGTTGGATCCGAATCGATTATCGTATTTTTATAGTGGGTTGGACCAGAAGCTTGTCGGTGTTGAGCATGTCGACCCGATCCGTGAGATCATCTAGTCGATAAGTTGCATTTCAAAGGCTCGCACTGTTGCAATACCCCAAAATACTGAATCGTTGGCAGTGGACTGTTTGTGTCCTGCTATTGCTGGCAACCATGATCAACTACATGGACCGGCAAGTGCTCGCCAACATGTCGGAACGCATCAGTAAGCAGTTGTCGTTAAGTGAGACACAATACGGAAACGTCGAATGGGCGTTTGGCACTGCGTTCGCGGTTGGTTCGCTGGCGTTTGGTTTTTTGGTGGATCGTATCCATGTGCGAGTGTTGTATCCAGCGGTTCTTTTGGCTTGGTCTGGGGTTGGATTTATAACAGGCTTTGTATGGGACTATCCATCGTTGTTGGTGTGCCGGCTTTTGTTAGGGTTCTTTGAAGCGGGGCATTGGCCGTGCGCGATGACCGTGACGTATGCGATACTCGCAAAAGAGGATCGTGCTTTCGGAAATAGTATTTTGCAAAGTGGCGCGAGTATCGGCGCTATTGTCACTCCCCTGTTGATCATGGCGCTGTTTGCTGTTTTTCAAGATGCGGAATCGTGGCGATCACCATTCCAAGTCGTTGGCTGCATCGGTGTGCTTTGGGCGGTCGCATGGTTGATTGCGATACCGCATGGGTCACTGCAGAGACGCAGTCAAAAGCAAAGTCAGGGCGAGTTCCGAGTTTGGATTTTTGACTTGCTGCGGAATCCCAAGTTCTGGGCGTTGGCCATTATGATCTTCAGCATCAATACGTCCTGGCAGTTGATTCGAGCTTGGTTGCCGAAGTTTTTGCAACAGGGACGCGGCTATAGCGAATCAGCCGCATTGCTATTCAATTCTGTGTATTACATCGCTACGGACGTCGGATGTTTATGTGCTGGCTGGGGAGCGGCGTGTTTGTGCCGCAATGGTCGGTCGGTTCACGCTTCGCGGATGCTCGTCTATAGCGTCTCAGCGATGTTGGCTGGACTAACCTGTCTTGCTGCCGTCTTGCCTCAAAGTTGGGTGTTGTTGTTGGTTCTGTTGTTGGTTGGTACAGGAGCCTTGGGCGTTTTTCCCTGTTACTATTCCTTTAGCCAAGAGCTTTCCACCTCCCATTTAGGGAAGGCGACCGGATTGCTTGCCTTTTTGGGCTGGCTCGCCTCCTCCCCCGTGCATCGGCTTTTTGGTTCGTATGTCGACAAGACCCATTCGTTCGACCTCGGCATAGCATTAGTTGGTCTGGCCCCGCTTCTTGGATTATTCGCCATGCTAATTTTGTGGCCCAGTGAGCAGGAACGTAGCGTGGAAGAACGCCAGGTCCCGTCTGCCTGAGGTCTAGTTGCCTGAATCCCAACCCGACGCGTTAGTTTTGAAGTTGTGCAGACTAGGCCCGGAGGGCCGGCATATCCAATGCCGTGGCTGATAAGCCACGGTTCGAAGACCAATCGAGAAGCAAGCCCTGAAGGGGCGACACATGATTAGAGTATGTCGGCCCTTCGGGCCTGAGACCCTTGGAACTGCCGGTCCGGTGCCTCACGGCACCGGCAGAGGATGTGTCGGGCCTTCAGCCCTAGATACAAAAAACGCGACTTCAAAACGCGTTAGCGAGGGATTCTGTGCCCCTCGCTTGCGGTGTCGGGTTGTGATAGTTGCGTCAAAACTATTGAATCAACACGTACATGAGGTATGGGACATACGCACTAGGCTGGTTATCATTTTCGAAGTTACATTCCTGCGACTAGTTGCATTCAAAAATCGTGGCGATTGCCGCACTCTACTTGATTCCTGATTATGGCCCGCGAACTTAATACCCTACGAAACATCGGCATTATCGCTCACATTGATGCTGGTAAGACGACTGTCACCGAGCAAATGCTGTACATGAGCGGCACCAAGCACCGCGCGGGTGCGGTGGATTCGGGTACGACCGAGACCGACGATGATCCGGAAGAGCAGCAACGCGGTATTACGATTTTCGCCGCTTGCGTGACGTTCCGATGGAAGGACTGCACGGTCAATTTGCTGGACACCCCTGGCCACGTTGATTTTACGGCAGAGGTTGAGCGTTGTCTTCGCGTATTGGATGGCGCCGTGGTTGTCTTCAGCGCGCGCGAAGGTGTTGAAGCTCAGAGCGAAACGGTGTGGAGGCAGGCGAACAAATACGGTGTCCCTCGCATTGTTTTTATCAACAAGCTCGATCGGGAAGGTGCGGATTTCTATCGCGTGCTCGAGGAGATTGGTCCGCGATTGAATGCGGAGCCTGTTGCAATCCAAATTCCCGTAGGGCAGGGGCCAAGCCATTCTCGAGAACCATTTCGAGGCATTATCGACTTAGTCGAACTCAAATTTTTGCAGTTCAATGCGGAGGACCAAGGCAAGACGGTTTTGGTTTCCGACATCCCCGAAGAGTTGATGGACGATGCCATGGATTGGCGAAACGTCATGCTTGAAAAGTTGTATACGCACAACGCAGAGATGATGGAACTGGCGTTGGAAGAAAAGCCGATCCCAAATGACTTGGTCAAGCGAGCGTTACGAGAAGCATGTGTCGGGCTTAAGCTGCAACCGGTTGTGTGCGGTTCTGCATTGCATGGTGCGGGTGTTCAGCCATTGTTGGATGCTGTTGCAAACTTTTTGCCGTGCCCGTTGGATCGTCCTCCGGTCGAGGGCGTCGATCCCAAGAAACGCGAAAAGGGTTTGATTCGCAAGCCAGATCCGAAGGATCCATTTTGTGCTTTGGTTTTTAAGATTTTGCCAGCCAAAACGGGTGACATGTTTTGGATACGTGTTTACTCGGGGCGTCTCGAGTCTAATTCACGGGTCTACAATCCAAATCGGGACAAGAAAGAGAACGTTGCTCAGATTTGGCAAATCCATGCCACGAAAAAGGAACGCCAAGGACAGATTGATGCGCTGGAGTGCGGCGATATCGCGTGCACGATTGGTCCTCGCGATTCGATCACGGGCGATACGCTCTGTGACACTCGCGATATGATCGAGCTACCTTCGATCCAGTTCGCTCAGTCTGTTATCTCGATGGCAATTGAGCCAGAGAATACGACCGAACGCAAGAAGTTGGCTGAAGTGCTCGACATGTTGAAACGTCAGGATCCCACGTTTCATGCCAGCGAGAATTCGGAATCGGGTCAGACCCTGATCAGTGGAATGGGTGAATTGCACCTAGAAGTCATCAAGAACCGCTTGGTCCGAGACTTTCATTTGAATGTCAAATTCTACAAGCCGCGAGTTAGTTACCGCGAGACCATTGCGAACACGATCGAGGTGACTGGTCAATGCAATCGTCAGGTAGGCTCACAGCAGATGTTCGCGAGACTGCAAGTTCGATTTGAGCCGATGGAAGATCTATCTGGCAAGGTAATTGTCTTGGATAGAACACCACCAGAAAAAATGCTGCCCGAAAA
>CAIXME010001035.1 GCA_903920425.1 uncultured Pirellula sp.
AATCGGTTTTGTTGGTAGTCAGCGCATTGATGAACCGAACCATCTCTTCGGAATCTGGATCCTTTTGCAACAGGTCCAAATACTCGGCATAAGAGAACATGTTGTGTTCTCGCAGACGTTTTGCAAGTCGGCTTTGAACCATGATTTGTTTAGAATCGGACAAAGCGATTCCCGCCAAATCATAGATCATTCGCTGAACGACTTTGAACTCGCGGGGAGCGATTGTGGCTTCCTGTGTTGCCGACATGTTCTTGCTTCTAAATTCTCAGCGGCGACTCGCGTGGAGTCTCGCGCCGCAGTAAAAGTGAGGGGCATCCAAACAGTACCATGCTGGAACAAGTTGACTCGACATAGTCGAATCAACTTTTGGTCGTCAGCACCTTGTCTAAAACTCAAGAATCGGTGATCGATCCGAATTCATTTCGAAGTTCATGGGTGCTGGGGCAGGGACTCGCGTCGGCTTGCCCACGGGATTGTTTCGAACTGCGGATTGTTTCGCGTTGCGGTTGGTTTTAGACTTGTGCTGAACAGGGGCTTCCGCCTCCAGTCGAAAGCGTCCGACCAATTCGCTCAGCTGAACCGCATGGGAGAGTAACGAGGAAGCAGTACCGGACATTTCTTCGGTTTGGGATGCATTCGCTTGCGTTACTCGGTCCATTTGAGATACCGCCTTGTTGACCTGTTCGACACCGGTGAGTTGCTCCTTCGAAGCGGCTGCGATCTCAGAAACAATATCCGTGACACGTTTCACGGAATTGACAATCTCGCTCAAAGTCTGGCCTGACTTGTTGACGAGATCGGTCCCGTTTTCTACTTTGCGTACGGAGTCTTGAATCAAGTTCTTGATTTCTTTGGCAGCACTCGCGCTTCGTTGAGCCAGGTTTCTCACTTCCGCAGCGACCACCGCAAAGCCCCGACCTTGTTCGCCCGCACGGGCAGCTTCAACAGCGGCATTCAGGGCGAGCAAATTGGTTTGGAATGCAATCTCATCGATCGTGGTGATGATGTCGGCAATCTTCTTAGACGATTGGTTGATTTCGCCCATCGCTTGCACAGCATCGTTGACAACCGATCCACCTTTCTCCGCAATGTCGCGTGAACCGTTGGCTAGCTGGCGTGCTTGCTGAGCATTGTCGGAGTTCTGTTTTACCGTGGATGTGATCTCTTCGAGGCTCGAAGCGGTTTCTTCGAGGCTCGAAGCTTGGGATTGGGCTCCTGCAGTGATCTCACGGGATACCTCCGTCAGCTGGGCAGCCGCGGTGGAGACAGTCTCGGACACTTCTCTCACTTCCGTGAGAGCGGACTGCATCGAGTTGACCGCTTGTTGCAGAGCGCTCGCCACTTGTCCGATCGCATCTTGTCCAAGATCCGGTATCTCGATATCGAAGCTACCATCGGCTACTGCATTGACGATCTCGAGGACCACATCCACCTTGCGTTTGAGCTCATCGGCTTGTTTGCGTTCTCGCTCGCTTCGCAATGTTTCTTGTGCTTCGCTTTCTTGCTTTTCTTTAAAGAAGTTGGCAAGTCCTTCTCCAAGCTGACCGAGCGCGTCTTCACCTCGAACGGAAAGCGTTTGGGAATAGTCACGTTGCGAAACGCGATTTGCGACCGTCAGGATTTCATTTACCTTCGACTGCATTTCAATCGCAATCTCTGCATCGCGTTGCTGTTGCTTGGCGATTGCAAACTCCATGTTCTTTGCTTGGGTGATGTCCGTGGCGTACTTAACCACTTTGTATGGGCGGCCATTGAGGTCCATGATTGGATTGTAGGATGCTTGAATCCAAACTTCTTTACCACCCTTTCCCAGTCGCTTGTACTGTGCGGCCTGGAATCGGCCTGCACGGAGATCGTCCCAAAACATGCGGTATTCATGCGAGGCAGAGAAGGCAGGCTCTACAAACATGCTGTGGTGCTTTCCCTTTACCTCGTCCAGCGAATATCCGAGGGTCGCGAGGAAGTTTTCGTTGGCATGGCGAATGGTACCGTCCAAATCG
>CAIXME010001036.1 GCA_903920425.1 uncultured Pirellula sp.
TCTCGATTGGTCTTCGAACCGTGGCTTATCAGCCACGGCATTGGATATGCCGGCCCTCCAGGCCTAGTCTGCGCAACTTCAAAACTCGCGCGTCGGGTTGTGATCGTTTACGTTGCCTGTACGCAAAGCTATTGAGGCAACATGCGCTCGTACATGCTTGAGATCTTTGCAGGGGCTAGGCCTGTAGAGTTATCAGCGCCGAACCATGTCCACCACGATGCGCATCAGTAGGGCTGCAAAGCCCATTGCGAATCCAGTCGTCGCAAGCCCAACACACCAACTCCACACCGAACGCGATACACCCTTTAACGCAAACTGCGTGACTAACAAAGCGGTGATGGCCAGGGCCATTCCCACGTAGTTACTAACCGCAAATGAAAATAGAATCGAACCGATCCCAATGATGATCACCATCGGGACCAATGCGTTGCGACCTGCCTGGGACTGGTCAGAAAAAGAGGCATCCATCGTTTTAAACTCTCGTTCAATACTATCGTGCTAGAATCGTTTTCGCCGACTGCGATTGCCAAAATGCATCTGCTGACGTTGATGACTGTATTACCTAACTGTGTTACCTAACATTGCGTTCGCACCCAGTCCGCACCCTCGTCGATTCGAACCAGTGCAGATGGGAATAAATGAGCCGCTAGGAACCTGTTATCCCGTCACACAGCAAAAGCAACATACCCGATTTTGCCTTTCATTTCCAATTCTGTTCGTTTTGCGCATTTGGTTTTTTGGCTTTTCGGACGGTCGGGGATTTTCGAGCGCGAGCCAGCCATTCCATTGTTGGTTACAGACAATGATCACGATTTGCCACCCAGTGACACCGAGACGCAGTGATTTCGAGAATTGGGTTTCTTGATCCCAAGTCTTCTCCGTGGCTTTGCGGCTCTGTGTGAACCAACTGCCCTGGAGCTCAATATTTTTACGGCGGGAATCGATTTTGAGAGGCCTTGGGCGGACTGCACGATGCAGCATCCGTATCTTCTGCTGGCAGAAAGTCCTGATTCACCCTGCTATGGCGAACGAAACGCTACATTGCCCCGTTTTTGAATTACAATTGCTTCTCGTACGTTGTCGGCCACCGAACGTCCCCTCCCTTGCCTCTCCCGTTCCTCCCTCGCGACGGCCTGAATCGAACCCCATCCTTTTGAATCATTCTGGATCTTTGTAAAATGCATGTTCGCAATTGGTTTTGCTTTGGCATCGTTGTTTTAGGAATTTTGGGGATGCAATCAGGTTATCCATTCTCGGCCCGTGCCGATGCTCAAGAAAACACGGCCGCGATTCAATATCGTGTGTCGTTTCGACAAGCGGACACACATCGTGTCGATATCGAAATATCCGCCCCTACCGATGGCAAACCAGAGATCGAACTGATGATGCCGGTTTGGACACCTGGCAGCTATCTGGTCCGCGAGTATGCTCGGCAAGTCGAACAAATCAGTGCCGTCCACGGCACTACCAATCAGACGTTGCCCGTTCGCAAGAAGGACAAAAACCATTGGCTGGTTTCGTCCGAAGGCGCAAGCGAAGTGCTTGTTCGCTATTCGCTCTATTGTCGCGAAATGAGTGTCCGCACCAACTGGGTGGAACATGACTTTGCCTTCCTGACCGGTGCGGCTACGTTTCTAACGCGCTCGGACATGTTGAACCACCCGCACGTGGTTCGGTTTGACGCTTTGCCTCATTGGCCCAATATCGCGACAAGCTTAAAGGTCGCTGATCCTCGGGATCCGTTCACTCGTGTTGCTGCGAGCTTCGACGAGTTGGTCGATAGCCCGATCGTTCTCGGTGTGATTGATGTGAAGACGTTCGAGGTGGGTGGAGCCAAACACCATCTCGCGACGCTAGGTGGCGAACCATTCTGGGACACGGCCGGGGCAGCCGGCGACGTTGCCAAAATCGTTGCAACCGAGCAAGCGTTTTGGGGTGAGACTCCTTACCAGGACTATTGGTTTTTGAATCTCGCAACCGAAGCAAGCGGCGGTCTCGAACACGACAACAGCTGCGTTCTCATGACGGGCCGTTGGGCACAACGCCAAAAATCCAAGTACAGCGACTGGCTCGGTCTCGTATCGCACGAATTTTTCCACGCATGGAACGTCCGTCGATTGCGTCCTAAAGTATTGAAGCAATACGACTACAACAACGAACAGTATTTCCGTGAGCTCTGGGTTGCCGAAGGGATCACGAGCTACTACGACGAGTTGTTCCTGGCTCGTTCCGGACTCATCAAACCCAAGGATTACTTGGAGCACTTGAGCAAAGGGATCGGCTCGGTTCAAAACGCGCCGGGACGTCTATCTCAATCGCTCGGGGACAGCAGCTTTGATAGCTGGATCAAATTCTATCGACCTGATGAGAATGCAAACAACAGCCGGATCAGTTACTACGTCAAAGGTGCGATCGTTGGGATGTTGCTCGATACCGAGATCCGCAGCAAAACAGACAATGCCAAATCACTGGATGATGTGATGCGACTGCTGTGGACCAGACACCGTGAAAGCGGGTACACCAACGAAGACTTGAGCAATGCCGTTCAAGAAGTCAGCGGCCATTCGTACCGAGAATGGCTGGAGCGGTTTCTGGAGACGACCGAAGAACTGGATTATTCCCAATTCCTCACTTGGTATGGCCTGGAATGGAAAGTCAAAGAAGCAGACAAAGACGCGGCCAAGGATAAGCCTGTATACGGAAACGTCTACGTCGGGATGGACCTTAAAGCGGATCAGGGCAAAGCCATGGTCGACAAGGTCACGCGAGAATCACCTGCCAGCAAAGCAGGTTTCAATTCCGGTGATGAGCTGATCAGCTTTGATGGGTTTCGCGTGACAACGGACAACTGGACCGAACGCCTCAATCTCTATCGTCCAAACGATTCATGCGTTTGCTTGATCGCACGGCGAGGCAAGATCGTCGAGCTGACTCTCAAGCTAGCGGCACAGCCTGAAAACAGCTGGACACTGGTTCGCGTTGCCAAGCCAAGCGAAGAACAAGATAAGCGATGGCAACAGTGGTTGGCTTTGCCCGAGCCAGAGAAGAAGTCTGAATCAGACAA